>WLOR01000024.1 GCA_009699165.1 Actinomycetota bacterium
AACAGGTGCGGCTACAACAGGTGCGGCTACAACAGGTGCGGCTACAACAGGTGCGGCTACAACAGGTGCGGCTACAACAGGTGCGGCTACAACAGGTGCGGCTACAACAGGTGCGGCTACAACAGGTGCAGAGGCCCCTGTGCCGATCAATGCTAAGCGCGCACCGACAGCGACTGTTGTGTCTGCAGTTACATCAATAGCAAGCAGAACTCCTGCAACGGGAGACGGAATCTCTGTATCAACTTTGTCTGTCGAAACTTCTAGGAGCGCTTCATCTACGGCGACGTTGTCACCAACATTTTTCAACCAACGGGTAACAGTTCCTTCACTCACACTTTCTCCGAGTGCAGGCATAGTAATTACAGTGCCACCAGAAGAACTTGTTTGTGCTTCGATAACTGGTGGCGGAGTCACAGGTGCGGCTACAACTGGTGCTTGAACAACAGGTTCGGCGGCAACAGGTGCTTGAACAATTGGGGCGGCGACACTGGCAGGTGCTGAGTCTGCAATGATGGCGAGCTCTGCACCAACTGGAACGGTTTGATCAATTGCGACGACAATTCGTGTCAGTGTTCCAGCAACAGGTGATGGAATCTCTGTATCAACCTTGTCAGTAGAGACTTCAAGTAGGGGCTCATCGACGTTGACATGGTCACCTTCAGATTTGAGCCAACGTGTAACCGTTCCTTCGCTCACGCTTTCGCCCAGAGCCGGCATTGTTACTGAAAAATCCATAGTTATTCTCTCCTTGATTATCCGTGTGCGTGTAGCGGTTTACCTGCAAGTGCCATGTGCGCTTCGCCCATTGCCTCTGAAAGTGTTGGGTGTGCATGTATGAGAGAAGCAACGTCATCGGCACGAGCCTCCCAGTTAAAGATGAGCTCTGCTTCGGCTAATAACTCTCCAACTCGGGCACCAACCATATGGACACCTAGAATTGGACCGTTCTTTTCTGCAATTAATTTTATAGAGCCCGCAGTATTGAGAATCTGGGCTTTACCGTTACCGGCTAAGTCATAACTTAACTCGATGACATCATGACCACGCTTTTTTGCCTCTGCGGTTGTTAGCCCAACTGATGCAACCTCAGGATCAGAGTATGTAACACGCGGAATTCCATCGTAGTTTATTGGACGTGGATTCAATCCAGCTATCTCTTCAGCGACTAACATTCCCTCTGCAAATCCAACGTGTGCAAGTTGCAACGTTGGAATCAGATCTCCAACTGCCCATATCCCCGGAACATTAGTACGGCATTTGTTATCTACTAAAACGTAGCCGCGATCCATCGCGACACCTGCCTCTTCATAACCGAGATTGGCTGAGACTGGTCCTCGCCCTACGGATACCATCAACAAATCCGCTGTGAAAACCTTGCCATCTTCAAGAGTGACAGTGACACCGTTGGCATCTTTGGAAACCGATTTAAAGAATGTTCCAAGTTCAAAATTGATTCCACGTTTTCTAAATGCACGTTCTAACTGCTTACTCGAAGACTCATCTTCAAGGGCGATAAGATGCGGTAAACCCTCGATGATTGTTACTTCAGCACCAAAAGATTTCCATACCGATGCGAACTCACAGCCAATAACGCCGCCACCTAAAACAATGACGCTTTTGGGTACATAGTCTAATTTTGTTCCATGGTCGGAAGTTATAATCTGTTGGCCATCGATTTCTAAGCCAGGCAGAGTCTTGGCGTAAGATCCCGTTGCAAGAACAATATTTTTTCCGGTGTAACTTTGGCCGTTCACCTCAACTGTATTTGGTGAGATTAGTTTTCCGTGGCCTTCAACATATGTAATTGCACGAGATTTTACGAGTCCTTGCAGCCCTTTATGGAGCCTTGAAACAACTCCATCTTTATAAGTATTAACTCCAGCCATATCGATTCCATCGAAGGTGGATTTAACGCCAAAGCGAGAGCCCTCGCGTGCGCCATCTGCAATCTCAGCTGCATGTAGAAGCGCCTTAGTTGGAATACATCCTTTATGTAGGCATGTGCCGCCAACCTTGTCGGCCTCGATAAGGACGACGCTCTTTCCAAGTTGGGCACTTCGCAAGGCGCAGGCATATCCGCCACTGCCTCCACCAATGATGACTAAATCAAACTCGGGCACGTGTCTTGCTCCATTCGCTGATAACAGTTGAATCCGCAGGGCTCTATCTTGCCGTACAAGGGTGCAAAGTAGCCAATGGGGGCGTTTATGCGCCCTCTGCTAAGACTACGAGTGAACGCAGTGCGATACCGGTGCCTCCGACAGGCGTGTATCCATGAGCTTTAGCGGTGTTAAAGGCAGGCCCGGCGATATCTAAGTGCAGCCACGGTAAATCCGCCTCAATAAACTCTTTAAGGAAGAGACCCGCTACTAACATTCCGCCATTTCTATCTCCGATATTGGCCATATCTGCAACTGGCGAATCGAGGGATGCTCGCAGCTCGATCGGTAAAGGCATTGGCCAGAACTGCTCGCCACTTGTCGATGCGGCAGCCAAGAACTCAGATGAGAAATCTTCGTTATTAGTCATTACTGCGCTTGTTCTAGTTCCCAGTGCAACAACTTGGGCGCCTGTCAAAGTTGCAACGTCAATAATTCCATCGAGTTTATTCTTAGTTGACTGCGCTTTAACAAGAGCATCTGCGAGTACTAACCGACCTTCTGCATCTGGATTTAATACTTCAACTGTCTTGCCACCAAATATCGTAATCACATCACTTGGTCGAGTTGCTTTATCACTTGGCATATTTTCGGCCAGAGGCGCCCATGTCTCTATCGCAACTGGCAGTTTTAGCGCCGCAATCGCAAGCGTTGCAGCACAGACGGCGCCAGCTCCACTCATATCTGACTTCATCGCCTCCATACCAAGTGCAGGTTTGAGTGCGAGACCTCCCGTATCAAAAGTTATGCCCTTGCCAACAAATGCGTATCGCTTTTTGATTGCTCCCTTTGGTGTGTATGAAATGTGAAGTAACCGTGGAGGATTTGCAGAGCCTTGACCCACTCCGATGATGCCACCAAAACCCTGACTCTTTAACGCTTTCTCATCTAAAACACTGAATCGCAATCCTGCTTTGACTCCACCAGCTGCCTTAATAGCCACGGCAAGTTTTTTTGTAAATGAGTCTGGTGTTAAATGCGATGGGGGAGTATTAATTAAATCGCGAACCAAGAAGGTGTAGTCAGCGATAATTTTCGCTCGCGTAATCAGCGCTTTGGCTTCAGATTTCTCCGCCGACTTACTCAATATGTTTATGTTCTTTAAAGAGTCTTTTTGCTCACTCTTTGTGGAGCCACGAAACTCGCTAAAAACATAAGAACCTAGAGCAGCGCCTTCAGCCACGGCGCTAAGGTTTTGCAGAGTCGAAGTAGGCAGGGCAAAAGTTGCACTCTTCGTACCGGCTAAGGCTCGAGCTGCCACTCCAGCTGCTCGGCGGATAGTTTCATGCGAATACGAGTTTGATTTCTTTCCCAGCCCAGTGAACACGATCATGGTGGCGGCGGCACCACCCGGCAATTTAACTATCTCATCAGTCACACCAGTAGCACCTATCGCTAAAAGAGAGGTCAGTATGGATTTCTGGTCTAGGGCTAGATCTCCAGACTCTATTGAAATCCCTCCCGAAGAGTTTGTAGAAGCAAGTCCGACGACTAGAACGTCATCTTTTAAAACGCCATTGGTGATTTTTAGTGTGCTCATAGGCACCAGCGTAATAGATGTATTGGTAGATTTATACTATGAAGACTTCGCCCCTCAACGACAAGCATGTTGCACGAAATGCAAAGATGGCAGATTTTGGTGGTTGGTTGATGCCCATTGAGTATCCAGGTGGTGGAGTTTTGGCAGAGCATGCCAGCGTCCGTGAAAGGGTTGGAATATTCGATGTCTCCCATCTAGGAAAGGCATCTGTGGTGGGGGCTGGCGCTCTAGATTTTCTCAACACAATGTTTACCAATGATTTGAATCGCATTGATAATGGATCTGCCCAGTACACATTGCTCTGCACTCCTGACGGCGGAGTGGTCGATGACTTAATCGCATATCGCAACTCAACCGAAGATATTTTCTTGGTTCCGAATGCATCAAATACATCAGATGTTGTCGCAGTTCTTCAAGCACATGCGCCAGAGTCAATCACGGTTACAAATCGACACAGCGAGTTTGCCGTTATTGCAGTACAGGGCCCATTGGCACCAAAGGTTTTGCAGGCTCTCGGAGTAAATATTGAGATTGATTACATGGCATTTGCCCACGTAAATATCTCAGGGGCAGAGGTAATACTCTGTCGTACTGGATACACAGGAGAACTTGGCTATGAACTCTTGCCACTTCTGGCTGATGCATCAGGGGTTTGGGACGCTCTGGTAGTCGAGATTGAAAAGCTAGGTGGACTCGTGTGTGGCCTCGGAGCTCGCGACACCTTGCGCACCGAGATGGGCTATCCGTTGCACGGACACGAACTGACTCTGGAAATAACACCTGTACAGGCAAGTGCGGCATGGGCTATCGGTTGGGATAAGCCAAGTTTTATTGGCAGTGATGTCTTGCAACTAGAGCGAGCAAACAAGCCGGCAAAGAAAAGTATGGCACTGAAGGCTTTAGATCGTGGAATTCCTCGCGGTGGTATGCAAGTGAAAAATAGTGCAGGAGAAGTTGTGGGAACTGTAACTAGTGGAACTTTTTCTCCAACTTTAAAAGTTGGTATTGGAATCGCGCTCGTAAACTCGTCGGTATCAGTTGGTGAGAAATTAACGATCGATGTACGTGGCCGTGATTCGCAGTGTGAGGTTGTTAAACTTCCTTTTGTACCTTCGCACGTTCGATAAATTCAATAGGCGTTAAAAATGCCGCGCGCGTATAGGTTCGACGCAAGGCGCTTAACACTGGATGTCCCGCAACAAGAATTAAGCCAGAAGTGACTATTGCGCGCGGAACATCCCATGCCATGGCTGATAAAAAATGATACGAGAAAAAGTTTGAGATATTTCTATTGATAGATGCACCAGGGGCAAATGAAAGCTGTGTCTGTGCACCTAATGCCCAAGGCCAAAATTGAAGATCCATCAAGATGCCAAAGATTTCACTCGCAAATACGCCAAAAATTACAAGCATGGCTATCTCTTTATTTCCGCGAAGACTCTTGCGTCCTGGAAGCAGTCCGGCGAGCAGTCCAATCCACGCTGCAGCAAAGATTTGGTAACCAAGCCATGGACCTATTCCGCCAGTTAGTAGCGCTGAAACTAAAACGGAGCTCATACCGAGGAGGAATCCAAATGAGGGGCCAAACACTCTGGCACTTAAAATGAGAAGAAACCACATGGGCTCGATACCGACCGCCCCAGCACCCAGTGGGCGAAGAGCTGCGATTAAGGCCGATAGAACTCCTAAAATCGCCACAGATTTTGCGTCGAGTTTTGATTGAGAGATTTCGGCGATTGTAAGGATCACGGCGATGGAGACTGCAATCCAGAAAAATATCTCTGTACGAGGCAAGTCTTGGCCACTGTAAAAAAAGGGCCAGATAAATCCACCAGCGCTAACTGTTGATGTAGCAAAGAGAATTATCGAATTGCGGTGAGAAAATCTCACAATGTCGGCAGTTAGCTTCATGCGCTATCGCCCTCAAGAGCGGCAACGACGTCACCAACTGTAAGCCAAGGACGAGGAGACATGACTTTAGAGACTTGGGGTGCAAATGCAGGCGAAGAGAGCAGGACGTCGATTGTTGGACCATCGGCAACTATGTCGCCATCTGCAATAAAGATCACCCGTGTTGCGAGTTCGGCAACCAGCTCAACATCGTGAGTTGCTAGAACCACTAATCGTTTGAATACCTTTGCAAACTCAATGAGGATTCTTGTAAGGGATTTCTTTGCCTCATAATCTAAACCTCGAGTAGGTTCATCGAGAATGAGTACTTGGGGATTTGCTGAAAGAACGAGGCTTAGAGCTAGGGCTAATCTTTGACCTTCAGACAAATCGCGGGGATGAGCCTGGGGATTTATCCCCACTACCAACTGATTGAGGACTTCAAAAGTTGTTCCAGCCATGACTTGATTATCTTTATCGGCTTGTTCGCACTCTTGCATAACGGATTGTCCATACAGTAAATCACTAGGCTCCTGAGGAATGTAGCCAATTAACTCTCTGCGAAACTTGCCTGCAAGTGTTATTGGATCTGTGTCATATACAGTGACTTCGCCCTTGTCTATTTTGCTGACTCCAGCAATTGATCGAAGTAATGAACTCTTACCAGCACCATTGCGACCCATCACTGCAACAATTTCGTTGTCGTAGATGCTTGTGCTCAAAGAATCTAGAGCAACATGTCCTACATACGAAAGTGTTAGATTTTTAATATCAATAGCTGGTTTTTCATGAGGTGGTAATGAGATTTTTAAATCAGGAGGGTTCGGTAAATGCATTTCTTGAACCATTCGGCGCATGTCACGGACTGAAAGCCCAACTTCTTGCAGACCAAGGGCTCGTGACAAATGAACGATGGGGGGAGCGATTTCCGATATCTTCATAACTTCTGTGGCGTTACCAATTATTGTTTTTCCATCGCCATTAATATGAATAATTCGATCTGCGAATCCGATGACCCGTTCTAACTTATGTTCGGCAATGACAACGGTAAGGCCGAGGTCATGTACTAATCGATGCAGAATTGAGAGGACTTCTTCGGCAGCAATGGGATCAAGGGCGCTAGTTGGCTCATCTAGTACTAAGACTTTTGGGTGCATGACAAGAGCGCTAGCAATTGCAACGCGTTGTTGCTCTCCGCCACTCAATGTTGCGATTATGCGAGAACGCAGCGGTGCAAGTGAGAGCAAATCGAGTACCTCTTCTACTCTTCTGCGCATTACATCGGGCGCTAAGTTCAGAGCCTCCATCGCAAAAGCCAGCTCTTCTTCGACGCGATCAGCTACGAAACCATTGAGAGGGTTTTGACCAACGATTCCAATAAGGTGGGCAAGGCCTCCAGGTTTAACTTCACGCGTTGATAAGCCATCGACTCTTATCTCTCCGGCTAAAATTCCGCCAGTATGGTGGGGGACAAGGCCATTGATAAGTCTCAATAGTGATGATTTACCTGATCCCGTAGGTCCGATGACTAAGACTAATTCGCCTTCGGCGATTTCAAGGCTCAGGTTTTCGAGCACAGTTGTTGTGGAGTTTGGATAAACAAGTGAGACGTTAGAAAAAGAGATCATGAGAGTGCCAAAATAAGTAGACCCGATGCAGCGATTGCCGTATCACGCAACTGCCAGTTAATTGGACGGTATCTGCTGCGTTTGCGGCTTACACCGTAACCCCTGGCATCCATGGCAGCTGCTAAATCCAGAGAGCGAGCAAGAGACTCTTCAAGCAAAGGAATCGCTAAACGTCTATAGGATGAAATGCCTTTGGTACTTTGCCCGCGCAGACGCTGAGCCTGTCGAATTCTTGCAACGCTTGTGACTAATTGAGGCAGCACTGATGTCGCAATTACAACTGCAGTTGCGAATTCATAGATATGGACGGGGAGCACTCGGAGCAATCTATGAGGGCTAGTTAGCGAGGATGCAGCTCCGAATATAACAATGATTGCACAGATGATTAATCCCTCGGATAGTGCAGAGGCTAAACGCTCTGCTGTAACAGCGCCACCAACTCTAATTCCAGGCATCCAGTCAGGTAAAGGCATACGTGGAAGTGTGAAAATTGTTGTACCAGGTATAGGAACGCCAATAGTTACCCCGATCAGAGTCCGAACTGTCAAAATCCAAATTGCGATTTTTAATGTCCAATTAAAACTCTTCCCCCATGGTGCATCTTCGCGCTGAGACATCACAACGAAGCCGACCAGTGCGATTGCAGCGATCGCACAGTAAGGATTATTAAATCGCACAACCGAGATCGCAATTGCTAGCGACCAAATCCACCAGGTATACGGATGTGGGGGCTTCTTCACTATTCGGTACCTACTTTTTGAGCAACAACGAAACAGGTGTGGCTATCTCTAGGCCACACTCTTTCGACGGAAAACCATTGAGACCACAGATAAGTCCTGAAGCATTAGCTCTAACTTTAATAATCTGACCTAGAACATCAATGCCTTGCGAGGACTTTGCAGTTCGTACACAGCGAACTATTGTCTTTGGGATTTTCTCGCCCTTGGGAGCCCAAGCCCGCGAGCCAAAATCTATGACGACAGCTATACGTTTTGTATCTGCATCGGATTTCGTAGCGCTGCAAATACTTTTAAAACTTGGCTTTACCCTCGGCGCTAAAGAAGGAATGTCGTTGCTGCTAAATACGAAAGACCAGCCTTCTACCGAACCATCTGCAATATCGACAGTAGGGCCAGTCATAGCCGCAGTCCAGGTGGTTTTACTCGGTGCGGCTTGAAAATACCCCCAATAGCGCCAACCTGTATCGGTTGCTACAGCCGAACTGGGTGAAATAATTGCAGTGGATACCAACAACGTGGAGATAAAAAATATTTTGAATCGCATTTTTGTGAAGCCTCTCAAGAAATAAAGAGTCTCACAGGGGTAGCACCATTTAAAAGTGCAAAGTCGCACTTGAAACTAGGACCACACCCCGCAGACCTCGGCGGGTGTTTGTCTCGTACGGCTTTTCATTAGGTAATCCGACTTAACGCTCTCAAAGAGCCTTTTACGGTTGCGGGTCAGCGTCGGATTTTCACCGAACTTCCCCTAATAAAAAAGCTATGAAGTTGTATGCGTAGGCAACCACATTGCTGTGAAGTTGGCAACTGGGCGCGCAGGTTCTATTCTCATAGCATGCAATATCGCCGCCTTGGAAGTACCGGAATGTATGTCTCAGAGATTTCTTATGGGAACTGGATTACCCATGGTTCGCAAGTTGAGGCCGAATCAGCCATTAAGTGCGTTAAGACTGCACTCAACGAAGGAATCACCACTTTTGATACCGCCGATGTCTATGCAGGTACGCGCGCCGAAGTTGTTTTAGGTAAAGCACTAAAAGGCGTTCGCCGAGAGTCCTATGAGCTTTTCACAAAAGTCTATTGGCCAACTGGTCCTGGAAAAAATGATCGCGGTCTATCGCGTAAACATATTATTGAATCGTGCAATGCATCACTCAAACGCCTACAGACCGATCACATCGATCTATATCAGATGCATCGCTTTGATTTTGAAACGCCGCTCGAAGAATCCCTTAGCGCCTTCGATGATTTGATTCGCGCGGGAAAAGTTCATTACATTGGATTTTCCGAATGGACGGCTTCCCAGATTTCATCTGCACTTGAGATTCAAGATGCACGTGGATACAACCGTTTTGTATCCAGTCAGCCACAGTATTCAGCCCTCTGGCGGGTGATTGAAGCCGAAGTAGTTCCACTCTCAATTCAAGAGGGAATTGGCCAGATAGTTTGGTCACCACTTGCCCAGGGAGTTCTCTCTGGAAAATACTTGCCAGGTAAAAAAGTTCCGGCAGGTTCGCGTGCCACAGACAAAAAAAGTGGTGCGGGAATGATCTCGGGATGGTTACGTGATGAGGTCTTGACCGCCGTTGCTCAGTTAGCACCAGTTGCTAAAGAGGCCGGCCTGACCATGTCTCAGCTTGCTATCGCATGGGTATTGCAAAATCCAAATGTCTCTTCTGCGATTATGGGTGCGACAAAGCCATCTCAAGTTAAAGAAAACGTAAAAGCGGCGGGTGTTAAGTTAGATGCATCCACGATGAAGGCAATCGATAAAGCGCTCGGAAAACTTCCCGAGAAAGATCCAACCAAAACTATGAGCCCAAATCCTCGGGCTTAATTAACGAAGATCGCCGACTTTGTTCTGAGGCTTAGGTGCGCGCAATCGACGCATCTGAGTCGAACGTAACCAGGCATACATGCCTAAACCTTTAGATGACGCTGTTGGAAATTTTTCGCTTACAAGTCTTTTGATTTTGCGACTGAGGAAAATCCCATCTACAACGGCAACAAGAAGCACTGCATACATAATTGCAATGGCACCGTACTGAACAGAAACAATTGGGATTAATGTCATGACAAGCACAATAAAAATTATGGGTAGAAAATACTCACCGATTGAACGACGAGAGTCGACGTAGTTACGGACAAAGCGGCGCTCTGGACCGCGGTCTCGTGCAGGAAGTGCACTCTCATCGCCACGCAGATAGGCGGTCCGTGATGCCAAACGCTCTTGGCGAGCGGCAATTTTTGCAGCGCGCTTTTGATCCTTTGTGACAGCCGGCGCCAGAGATGAGGTAATTCGCTTTGCCTCTGAAACTTTACGCTTCGGGGTGGGTCGGCCTTTGCCTGTCGATTCTGTGGTCATGGGCTAACTATATTGCCTCAAGACTTGAGCAATTCTGTGCGACTTGCGGTCGCGCGATTACAGTCCGAGAAGGTAGGATTTCCCGTATCTAGTTTGAGGAGAGCAAAACATGACTACAGAGACGCCAACTGATTCACTTACTACTGCGATTCGACTAACAGATGTCGCCGCAGTCAAGGTCGCTGCACTTCTTGCCCAAGAGGGCAGAGATGATTTGATGCTTCGCGTAGCAGTTCAACCTGGTGGCTGTTCTGGACTTCGCTACCAACTCTACTTCGATGACCGTAACCAAGATGGCGATGTTATCCATGAGTTTGGCGGCGTCAAAGTGATTATAGATAAAATGAGCGATCCATATTTGATGGGTGCCTCAATCGACTTTGTTGACACGATTGAAAAGCAAGGTTTCACAATTGATAACCCGAACGCTGGGGGATCTTGTGCCTGCGGCGATTCATTTAACTAGCTTTTAGTTGTTCACACTTAAGATCGCTACATGAAAATCGCAGTAGCGGGCTCGGTTGGCCTCGACCACTTAATGACTTTTTCTGGCAAATTTACAGATTCTTTAGTTGCTGGATCGCTTGAAAAAGTCTCACTCTCTTTTCTTGTCGATAGTTTGGATGTTCGCCGCGGCGGATGTGCAGCAAATATCGCCTTTGGCATGGGGGTTCTTGGATTGAATCCAGTTCTAGTGGCGGCAGTTGGAAAAGATTGGCCCGATTACGAGGCATGGCTTTCCAGACATGGCGTAGATACTTCACATGTACTTGTCTCGGAAAAACTGTATACAGCGCATTTCATGGTTACTACAGATGATGATTTAAACCAGATTGCATCCTTTTTTCCTGGAGCAATGAGTGAGGCGCGAAATATAGAGCTTGGCCCGATTATGGAAAAAACTGGCCGCTTCGACATGGTTGTCATCTCACCCGATGATCCTGAGGCGATGCTGCACCATTCGGATGTATGCCGGCAATCAGGTATCGCCTTTGCCGCTGATCCCTCACAGCAGATGGCGCGTATGAATGGCGATGAGATAAAGCAGTTAATCGACGGGGCTGCCTACCTGTTTATGAATGAGTATGAACTCGCCCTTGCGATGCAAAAAACAGGGTGGAGTGATGAGGAGATTCTCAATCGCGTAAAGATTCGTGTCATCACTCTTGGTTCTAAGGGAGCAAAGGTAGAGAGCTCCACCGGTGAACTGGTAGTCGTGGGATGTCCACAGGAGAACTCAAAAATAGACCCAACTGGGGTAGGAGACTCATTTAGATCTGGTTTTATCGCCGGACTTGCCTGGGGGCTTAGCCATGAACGGTGTGCTCAACTAGGTGCCCTTATCGCAACATACGTCATTGAGACGACGGGGACTCAGGAGTATCGATTCACTGGAGATGAGTTCGTAGAGCGTTTTGCTCTAGCGTATGGAGAAGGCGCAGCGGCAGAGATTTCTGCACATATCAAAAAATAGTGTGTGCCCTCAACCACACTGTTAGGTGCACATTTTGATACCTATTTTTCGCAGATTGACCTATATCCTTACCCCCATGTCGCCACAGAGAATTAAGGGCCTGCGCATCTTTGCCCTACTTATGTCTACGTTTTTTCTGACTAGCTGTTCGAAGGTTTCAGAGCTCGGATTCCCATCAGGCGTCTCTAGCGTCAACGATGAGTCTCTACCTTTGTGGCAAGGAGCGTGGATCGCTGCCGGCATAGTCGGTATAGGAACGCTCATTTTGATTTTATGGCCTGCAGTTTTCCATAGAGGCAAAAAAGATGGACCTGAGTTTCCAAAGCAGACCCAGTACAACATTCCAATTGAGATTGTTTATACGATAATTCCATTCATCATCGTTGCGGTGCTGTTCTTTTTCACCGCTCAAAAAGAGAGTGCGATTACCGCCAAGAGCACGAATCCAGTTCATGAGATTTCAGTTACCGGAATGCAGTGGTCGTGGCAGTTTGCATATCCCGAAGCTGGTTCTTTGGCAGTAGTAACCGGAACGCCAGCAAATCCGCCAACTTTAGTTGTCCCACTCGGTGAGCGTGTTCGGTACACAATTATTTCAAACGATGTGGTCCATGGATTTTGGATTCCAGCGTTCATGATTCAGATGCAAAATCTTCCAGGTGTGACAAACCACCTAGAGTTCACAGCGAAGAAGTTAGGCGAGTACCCCGGACGATGCAATATTCTCTGCGGCCGTGCTCACTCGCAAATGCTCTTCACCGTAAAAGTTGTTACACCAGCTGATTACAAGGCCTATCTTGAAACTCTGAAGGGGAGCCAAGCATGACAACGTATGCACAGAGCCCAACAACTACGACATTGGCTCCGCTTCCAGCCTCCAAAGGCAAGAACTTTGTTAAGTGGATAACCTCAACAGACCACAAGACAATCGGCTACCTCTACCTCATAACCTCGTTTGCATGGTTTTTAATTGGCGGAGTTCTAGCTCTAGCGCTTCGAAGCGAACTAGCCCGACCAGGGATGCAGTTTTTAAGTTATGAGCAGTACAACCAGATTTTCACTATGCATGGAACGATTATGTTGCTTATGTTTGCAACACCATTATTTGTCGGTTTCGCAAACGTCATCATGCCTTTGCAAATTGGTGCCGCCGATGTGGCCTTCCCACGACTGAACATGCTCTCTTATTGGCTCTACTTATTTGGTGGAACTATGGCATTTGCAGGGTTCTTATCGCCAGGGGGAGCAGCATCATTTGGCTGGACCGTCTATGTTCCACTTTCAAATGCAACGTACTCTCCTGGAATCGGTGCCGACCTGTGGCTTGTTGGTTTAGCTATTGGTGGCGTTGGAACAATTCTTGGTGGAGTGAACTTCATAACGACGATTTTCACTATGCGCGCACCTGGAATGACGATGTTTCGTATGTCAATCTTTTCCTGGAACGTACTACTTACATCGATCCTAGTTCTACTGGCTTTCCCGCCGTTAGCGGCAGCTCTACTCGGACTCGAATCCGACAGATTATACGGAACACACCTCTTTGATCCGGCAAATGGTGGAGCGATGCTCTTCCAGCATCTTTTTTGGTTCTTTGGTCACCCAGAGGTGTATATCTTGGCGCTGCCTTTCTTCGGTGTCGCAACTGAGATTCTTCCGGTATTTAGTCGTAAACCGATTTTTGGTTACAAAGGCCTCATTGCCGCAACAATTGCAATCTCAGCACTCTCTGTCTCTGTATGGGCACACCATATGTTTGCTACAGGACAAGTACTTCTTCCATTCTTCTCGTTCATGACTTTCCTGATTGGTGTTCCAACCGGTGTTAAGTTCTTTAACTGGATCGGAACAATGTGGCGTGGTCACGTAACATTTGAGACACCGATGCTCTGGGTTATGGGCTTTCTCGTGACATTTCTCTTCGGTGGTCTAACCGGCATTATGTTGGCATCGCCGCCACTGGATTTCGCAGTCTCTGCTAGCTACTTCGTTGTAGCTCACTTCCACTATGTTTTATTTGGAACCGTTGTCTTTGCCATGTTTGCAGGTTTCTATTTCTGGTGGCCAAAGATGACTGGAAAGATGCTCAACGAGCGCCTTGGAAAGATTCACTTCTGGACTACTTTTATTGGCTTCCATTTAACTTTTCTCATTCAGCACTGGCTGGGAATCAAGGGCTTCCCACGTCGCTACGCTGATTATTTGAGTACCGATGGATTTACTCTCATGAATACGATTTCAACTATCGGCTCATTCCTCTTGGCCTTCTCGATGATTCCATTTCTTATCAATATCTGGATTACGCGTAAGTCTCCAATGGTTGGAGTCGATGATCCTTGGGGTTATGGGGCATCTCTAGAATGGGCAACATCATGTCCTCCACCACGCCATAACTTCTTGACGATGCCTCGCATCTCAAGTGAGCGACCAGCCTTTGATTTACACCACCCACATATCAAGACAGAAGGGCACTAAGCGCCATGAAGGTTAACTGGCAGTTATTTTCAGGTCTTGCTCTCTTTTATGTACTCATGACTCTTATTTATTGGCAGGTCGGCGGAGAGCCCGTAGGTATTGGTGGAATGCTCTTGGCTGCATGCTTGGCTGGAATGGTCGGTTTTTACGTCTGGTTCACGCAAAAAAGAATCGGAACAGTATTACCCGAAGACAACCTAACTGCAGAGATTGCAGATGGTGCCGGCGAGTTAGGTTTCTACAGTCCTCACTCATGGTGGCCCTTGCCTGTAGCTCTCAGCGCATGCACTATGGGGTTAGGACTCATTATCGGGTGGTGGCTTACTTTGATCGGCGTGGGCGCAATAATGATTAGCATTATTGGAATGGTTACTGAATATGAGAAGCCAGTAATAAGCTCCTCGCACTAAGTGCATCTTTGAAAATCACTCGCTTTGCTCCATACCTATTTGTTTTTTTATGGAGTACGGGCTTTGTCGGAGCTAAATACGGACTTCCCTTTGCTGATCCATTTATCTTTTTAGCCCTACGAGTATTCGTTGCTGCCGTAATCCTCTTTTTGGTCGCCCTCTTTCTAAATAATCCAGTGGCAATTGCTCGTAGAGATATAGGCAAGTCGGCACTTATTGGATTTTTTCTTCACGCATGTTATTTGGGCGGTGTGTTTTTTTCTATTGCATCTGGATTATCAGCCGGAGTTGCTGCAGTTGTGACAAGTATTCAGCCAGTTCTGGTATCGGTGCTGGCGGTGAAAGTTTTGGGAGAGAAGCTAAAGGGCTTACAGATTGTTGGACTTTTCATAGGACTCACTGGAGTTCTATTAGTCCTTATGCCGAGTTTTACGCGCGAGATCCCGTTCATAGGTTTTCTAGCAATAACGGTTGCATTAATCGGTAGCACTACGGCTACTTTGTTGCAAAAGAAGATAGGTTCTGGGATACCGCTTGTGGTAGGCACCGCCTATCAATACCTTTCGGCTGGACTAGTGCTGGTCGCCATTGCCATCGCCACAGGTGAGACATCAATTCAATGGAGCGCTAGCTTCACACTTTCATTTATATGGCTAGTCGGTGCTCTCTCGGTAGGCGCTGTTCTACTTCTGCTCTGGCTGCTCAATACCGGTAGCGCAGCATCAGTTTCATCACTTTTCTATTTAGTTCCACCGGCTACAGCGATTGAGGCCTATTTTCTTTTTGGCGAGAGCGTGAACGCACAAGGAGCGATGGGCATAGCTATCACCGCCCTCGGTGTGTGGATGGTAATTAAAGCAAAGAGTTAGTGGTTCTCTATCTCTTTTAACTCTTG
>WLOR01000025.1 GCA_009699165.1 Actinomycetota bacterium
CCTGCGTAGTTAATTACTTCGTCCCTTGTACCGTGAATATGTAACACGCTTACAGGCACTGTGGCAGAGCATGAAGATGGATCGATATCCATTGCTCCAGCAAGCCCGGCTATAGCAGCAACTGTTGCTGGGTAGGTACATGCGAACTTATACGTCATGAAATGACCATTTGAGTGACCAAATATAAATATGCGATGTGGATCAACCGAAACCTTGCTTGATATTTCATCAATAAGTGATTGGATAAAGGCTGCATCATCAACTGGATTATTATTAAAATTACAACAGGCCTTTGATGCATTCCAAAATTGGTAGCCCTGCGAATCTGGTAGGCCATCTGGAGCAACATAAATAACTCCCCGTTTATTTGCAGCAACATCCATCCTTGCAAATTTTTGATGATTAAAGCTATTACTCATATATCCATGCAGGTCAATCAAGAGCGGCGCTGGCTTCTTTGGCGAATAATCTTGAGGCAGGGTTACGAAGGTCGCCCTGTCTCCCCCGGCCAGAAAATTTGAACTGCTCATTGCCTCGACTGAGACTAAATCCTTACTCACTGGGCTATTAATTAAAACCAAAGAAGCCAGAAGTAGTAAAACAAGTGCAATTACTTTTGATCCACGACTACCGATTCGCTGTGGCAGGCCTTGGATTTCGCTATCTCTATCCTGCGTTAAATCCTTCAATACATTGAGAAAATGAAATGCGACTCCCAGTAATGCGCCAACAACCAATACCCATATGGGTGGCGTGCGGTCGGTCGCAAGAAAAATCGATGCAGGTAGAGCGGCGCATGCTATGGCATATGGGAGCGGTGAAAATCTGGAGAATTTAAAGAAAAAGTTGTAGGCGACTCCACAGCCAACCCCGAGCAGATAAACAGCCCCACCTTTGATTCCCAATGGTCCAAGTACGTTAGCGGTAAGCGCTATGGGCAAGAGAATAAATACCGCCTTGCGGAGTTGAAGAACTGAAATCGTGCCATTAACTAAAGGCTTTTTGCTGCGGTTATGTCTTACATCATCGGGGTAGTCATATAAATCATTGCTCCAACCAATTACTAACTGCCCAAGGAAAACAGTACCTGCGATTACATAAGCTGGACCTTCCCACCACAGGCGTACTGCCAAAAGAAAAGAGATCGCGGTAATAAGCATGGTGGGGCCAAAGTGTGCGGCCTTTGCAAATGCCCGTAACTTTATTAGTGACACGTGGTTTCAACAGCTTCAGAGGGTGCAACATCCATCCCGGGGCTACGCCTAAAGAAGCCACTTGGTTTTAAGTGGAAGCCGGTGCGCTCAACAGGCATAACGGGCCAATCCTCGGTGCGCGGGATGTGATTAGTTCCGAATACATACCACAGCACTACATCGGTATTTTCGGTGGGCCGATCTGCCGAAGTCCAATCTGGCAGACCTGCGCCACCTTCATGTTGAAATGGGTAATCACCTGCTGGGTAACGCTCTTGCTCTTTGTTGGGTGTAACCCACAAATGTTTGTACATAAAGCCTGCACGTTTTCCAAGTACAGACTCTTCATGAGCAAGTGGATAAGTTGTATGGCCAGGAATTAATTTGTACCCGATGCTTTGTCCCACATGATTTTTTTTATTGGGATTAATGATTTTCCAAAACCGACTCTTCATTGGGTCGATCAAACGCTGGGCACTCTTTTCGCTCTTTAAAATAGTCTCGCGAGTTTCATATGCCCCACCATATGGATTCTTCTCACCAATTGGGTGAGCAAAAGACTCTACTTCTACAACACTGTTATCTGAGCCATCGATATCTATGTCCATCCGAGCACACAAAATATGTTGGTGGTAAGGAGCCCATAGACCAGGCTCTAACTCTGTTGCCGATGGATGAGATTTGCCCGGGGTATCCGCCAGCGTTAGTACGATTCCAGTTAGTTTTGCTTCAAACTCAATTGAGCCATCTTGATAGAAATACCAAAAATACCCGTACTCATAGTTATTTACTGTAACTATTGATGAAGCAACAAATCTACGACCGCGGCGAACTTCGGTATGCCCATCTACATCAATGTGCTTCCACAGGATTCCAAAATCCTCTTCGTGCATACAGATTGCATTCTTTATTGTCCGAACATTGCCGTTGCCTTCAGTCACGCTTGCATCTAAATAGACAATCTCACCTAAACAATCACATCCGAGAGTTAGCGAATTTGTAAAGTTTCCTAATCCAAATTCACCAGTGTCGAAAGCGTTCTTGCGATAAGCGCCTTGACTTGGATCTCCGTAAGGAATCACTAGTTCGGCAATTGATAGACGGTGCGCAATTGTTCGCTCTTTGCCCTCATCGCTAAATCGCACATCATGAATAACTAAACCTTCGCGTTGATCAAAGCCAATCCTAAAACTCCAGCGCTCCCAATCTATTTTCCAACCATTGACAGTAAAAGAGGCGCCATCGGGCTGGTGAATCATAAGCTCTTTAAGTTTTACAGTAGCCCCAGTCTGAGATTCTCTATAGGGACCTGGAGTCTGAGGTATTGGAATATTGTCATTATCTTCAATAGCAACAACTTTTTCGGCATCGATATCTACTATTGCATGCAGTCCATTAATTGGATGCGCATAGAAATTTGCATCAGGCGTTGGTTGGTGCCACATAGGAGTCCAAATCAGACGGCGTCCATCATCTAAATGCGCTGGAATTTGTGCACCAATCGGCCATGTCTCCATGTGCACAGTCGATACATCGGTTATTCCCCTTTTTACCAGCGCTGCAATTACGCCAGCATCTTCGCGGGCTACTTTTATTGCAATCTCTGATTCAACTCCCAAGACAGGTGCCTTAGCTCCAGGAATCTCACTCCAGCTCTTTACTTCACCACTAGTTGATATAACACCTTCACTAACAAGTGCGCGTAAGCGATCCCAGATTGTCACTCGCGCATATCGTTGAAATGAATCTCCCTGTTTAAAACTCTTAATAAAAGCCTTTGATGGTTCCTCCAGCTGAACCATCGCAAATAGATGATGATCACCTAGCTTCCATGCCTCACGCGCATGCGTGACAATTTCAATCTGTTCTTCACTGCTGAGTGGATCAAGTGGGTGTCTAAGTTCGCTCATGCTCAACCTAACTCTGAGGGTGAAGTATTAAAAGGTGCATACTGTTTAGCAACGCCTCCACGGGCAAATGCCATCAAAGTTAAGTTGAAATCCGCTGCTAAATCAATAGCAAGTGAGGTAGGCGCACTCACCCCAACTATCGCCGAAATTCCAGCGCAGATTGATTTTTGTACTAACTCGTAACCTATGCGACCAGATACGACTAAAGTCCAATCAACCAACGGGATACTTTCGGCCATAAGTGCTGCTCCAATAACCTTATCGACGGCATTGTGTCTACCAACATCTTCTCGAACCCAGATAGGTTGACCTAACGCGTTGATGAGCAGGGCCGCATGCAGGCCGCCTGTCTTTTCAAAAATGCGCTGTCGACCATCCAGGAGTGCGGCCATGCCCGCAAGCTCTTCGAGGGTATGAGGTGTGGTCTTAACAGGTTGAACTCCGCGTTTATGTAAATCGCTTATGTTTGTTGAGCCGCAAACACCACACGCTGAAGTAATAGTAAATCTTCGCTCCAAGACCCTCACTGAATCTTGAGAATCGCCACTAACTTCTGCAATAACGACGTTAGCTCTTTGGCGCAGTGAAAGTGATTTATCTGCACAGACTTTGACACTTATGAGCTCTTTTGGGTTTTTAAGAAACCCTTCCCCCCATAAAAATCCCGCCGCAAGTTCTAGATCTGCCCCTGGCGTGCGCATGGTGATGCCTAGTTGTTCCTCTTTACCAGAACGTCGTATACGGATTTCAAGTGGCTCTTCGACAACTACAGAGTCCGAGCTTGAAACGGTAGAGTCGCTTTTTTGAACCTTTACTCTTGCAATCGATGATGGCGCTAGTTCGTCACTTTGCATGACGATAGAACTCTGTGTTCTGTGGTGGCAGTGGCTTATTGCCCAAGATTAGATCTGCCGCTTTTTCTGCAACCATCATCACCGGTGCATAAATATTGCCATTTGTGACGTAAGGAAAGACTGATGCATCGCAAACCCGCAAGCCATCTACTCCATGAACTTTCATTGTCAGCGGATCCACCACAGACATTTCATCAGTACCCATCTTTGCCGTACACGATGGGTGCAGAGCTGTTTCAGCGTCTTTACGAACCCAATCTAGAATTTCAGAGTCGGTTGTTACGGCCACACCCGGGGATGACTCACCAGCGTTGTAATCATCCATTGCAGGTTGAGTCAATATATTTCGGGCAACCTTAACGGCCTCTATCCACTCACGTCGATCTTGGTCGGTCGAAAGATAATTAAACTGCATAGCTGGTTTTACAAATGGGTCTGCGCTCTTTATTTTCAGCCATCCACGCGCATCCGAATACATCGGGCCTACGTGAACTTGATATCCATGTCCACGAGTATCTCCCGATCCGTCATATCGAATCGCTAGAGGCAAGAAGTGGAACATCAAGTTTGGATATGCAACCTCATCATTGCTTCGTGTAAAACCACCGGCTTCAAACTGATTCGTGGCTCCAGGACCTTTTCTAAAGAATAGCCAAGCCGCACCGATGAATGGCCTACGCCAAAACTGAGTAATTGGTTGTTGAGTTACCGGCAACTTACATTTGTACTGAACATAGACTTCAAGGTGATCTTGCAGGTTTGCACCTACGCCAGGTAGATGGTGAACCATTTTTATACCAAGAGGCGCTAGCTCTTTTTCATTCCCGATTCCAGAGAGTTGCAAAATCTGCGGGGTATTTATAGCACCTCCACATAAAATTACTTCTCGCGAAGTAATAATCTGCTTCTTACCTTTGATAAGAACTTCTACGCCCGTTGCAGTTTTACCCTCAAATAAAACTTTAGTGACGTGAGCCCGCGTCTTAATTGTTAAATTACTGCGCTTCATGACTGGGTACAGATATGCGCGTGCAGCGCTTAAACGACGGCCTCTAAATACATTTCTATCAAAGGCGGCAAACCCTTCTTGTCTGTAGCCATTAACATCATCTGTCCGTGGATATCCAGCCTGTTCGGTTGCTTTAAAGAACGCTGCAAAGAGGGGGCCCTTAACAGGTCCTCGCTCTAATTTAAGCGGTCCACTGTTGCCTCGGAATACATTATTTTGATCGGCTATACAGTTTTCCATCTTTTTAAAATATGGAAGACAGTGTGCATAGTCCCACGTACTCATCCCTGCATCTTTAGACCATCGTTGATAATCCATTGGATTACCGCGTTGCCAAATCTGTCCATTAATGGATGATGAACCACCCAATACTTTTCCGCGAGCATGATAAATGCGTCGATTATTCATAAAAGGCTCAGGCTCAGTCTCATACATCCAGTCGTAATGCTTATTTCCAATTGGGAAAGCTAAAGCAGCCGGCATATGGATAAATACATCCCACTTATAGTCTCTGCGACCTGCCTCAAGAACCAAAACCTTATTCAAAGGATTTTCACTCAAGCGATTTGCTAATGCGCTACCCGCTGAACCTCCACCGACAATGATGTAGTCATACTGCGTGCTCATGCGGCTAACTCTACTAATAAAACAACGCCCCTACCCAATGATTTCTCATCGAGTAAGGGCGTTGCTACTAACTTTTGGTTACTTACCAAGCCATCCAGCAACAATATCTGCATGAGCATCGATCCACTTTTGGGCCGCAGCTTCTGCAGTCATTCCACCTTCAAGATCAGCAGCTACGCCGTTTTGATCATCATTAGTCCACTTGAAGTTCTTAACAAGTGAAGTAAATGGATCATTGGCATCGTTGAGATTCTTTGAAATTAACTTCACCAGCGGTGTAGCTGGATAGTCTGTGAGACCACTTGCCAGCGCTGGATCGGTCCAGTCATTGGCAGGGAAGTGAACGTGTCCAGATTCAAGGTTAGGAATCTTTGCAAAGAGTGTCCAAGGCTGCCATGCATAACCGATAAATGGAGTCTTATTAGCCTCGGCCTTTGTGAAGCCATCAACTAGTGCTGCCTCTGAGCCAGAGAAAATAACTTTGAAGTTCAACTTGTTAGCTGAAACCATTTTTTCACCGATAGTGGTGTATCCGGCTGGGCCTTCAAACCAAGCACCCTTGCCACCTGAGTCTGCAGTCTTGAAAAGATCTGCATACTTGTTGAGGTTCTTTGAGTCTGTAATATCTGGATACTTTGCAGCCATCCATGGTGCGACATACATTCCAATGAGTCCAACGTTTCCGTTTTCGCCAGCATCAGCAATAGCTCCGCGATCTAGCCACTCTTGCCAACGGCCGCCGCCCCAATCTTCGATAACTACGTCGATTGTTCCAGCTTCCATTGCATCATATGTAGTTGGGCCTTCATCCAGAGTTGTCTGAGTGATTGTGCAACCTAACTCTTTTTTGGCAACTTCAGCAACTACTTGTGCCGACGCTGTATATCCACCCCATGCATGCATGGCAATTGCCCATGATCCGCAATCTCCTGAAGTGCCTCCAGCTGAATCATTAACGCTCTTGCTGCAACCTGAAAGAATCAGCGCTGCTGATACAACAACGGTAACTACTGCTGAACGACGATTAAATAGTGACTTCATTAACCCTCCTAAAGAGTTTAAGTTTTGCCATAGCCTAGAGCGGTAATAGGTGTAATACCAGTACTTTTTGGGGTTATTTGAAGTAATTTAAGCCGAACGACGCGCACCGGCCTGCATTATTCGGTCGAAAATCACGCCGAGCAATAATATGGCTGCTCCTGCAATTAGCCCTTTACCTTGCAACTCTGGCTTGGAGTTACCAACAATTACTAAGTATCCCAAGCCTCCTGCGCCGACAAATCCACCGATTACTACGACCGCTAATACGTATATGAGTCCCTGATTTGTTGCAAGCAAAATTGTT
Source organism: Actinomycetota bacterium (assembly GCA_009699165.1). Lineage (GTDB taxonomy): Bacteria > Actinomycetota > Actinomycetes > Nanopelagicales > Nanopelagicaceae > Planktophila. The sequence goes on from WLOR01000025.1 coordinate 6,939, forward strand.
TTCTTTGCGGCAGGCAGCTGCACTTTTGTAATTATCTGCCTAGTCGTAGAGCCAGCTGCTGTTGCAGCCTCAATAAGCGAATGTGGTACTGCGCGAATTCCTTCACAGACTATTTTCACAACTACAGGGATCGCATAAACAATTCCCGTAGCTATAGCAGTAAATCTGGTCGGACCAAATAAACCTAACATCGGGACAAGGTAGACGAAGGCGGGCAGAGTCTGACCAGCATCTAAAAATGGCCGTAGAGTTTTCTCAACTCGATCGCTTCGACCTGTCCATATTCCTAGGGCGATTCCAATGATCATTGTTAATAAACAGCCCACAATTGTCTGTGTCAAAGTAAGCATTGCTTCGTACCACAGCCCGGAGACAACAATTGCCATTGCCAAAACAAATGCAAGGATTCCGGTACGCACATCTCCAATAATTAATGCAAGTGCAACAATCATTGCAACCGTAACAAACCAAGGTGATGCCGATAACTGTGTTTCGAGTGGATTTAAGATTGCATAGGAGATGAAATCTTTAAATCCGACTGTGAAAATATAGAGGTTATCTAAAATCCACGATGTCGCATCGTTAGCAATTCGCTCAACCTGCGGTGAGATATCTATCTCTTTAGGCCACACTGCAGCCCATAAAATTGTCCGTGAAATGAATATGCCAACAAGGGCAACAACGCCAGATCCAATAAGCGTAAATCGCTTGCGCTTGAACTCTTTTTCTGTGGGTGGCACAAATGTAGTCTGCTTCTTAGCTGCTGCGCTTGTGCTTCTATCCATCAATATGGCTAGAAAAACCACTGCAAAACCGGCAACAAAACCTTGGCCAACATTTCTAATAATCAACGCCTCAATAACTGGCTTGCCTAACCCCGGTGCACCTATTAACGCGGCGACAACAACGAACGAGACGGCAGCCATGACTGTTTGATTAATGCCTAAGACAATCATCTGCTTGGCCATTGGGATCTGTACTTTGATTAAAGTCTGTTTGTGCGTAGAACCCATCGACTCGGCAGCCTCAATTGGTGATCTATCTAAATTCCTAATCGCATGTGAAGTGATTCGAATACATATCGGAATTGAGTAAATCATCGTCGCAATTGTTGCCGAAGCTGCGCCAATCATAAAAATAAGCGCGATTGGTGCCATATATACCAATGTCGGCAATATCTGCGCCAGATCTAAAAATGGTGTGAGGATTTTCAATACTTTGTCAGATAGCCCTGCCCAGATTCCCAGCGGTATGCCAATGGCAAGAGAGAGCAAAACGGCGGCAAGTGTCATAGCTATTGAATCCATCGTGAACTGCCACATCCCAAGAGCGCCACAAGCAAGTAAAAGTGAGATTGAAAGTAAAGCGGTTCTCCATTGACTTGTCGCAAAAACAACAAAGCCAATTATTGCCACAACTCCTAACCAACCAATGATCGGGATGACTGAGTTCGGGGCTGGTACTGCAATCAGATTTCTAATAACTTGCACAAATCCATCGATAGCACCGCGAATGGGGTTAAAGAAATAGATAAATGCAGGACTTTCGCTACGATTTCCACGTAACTCAAGTGCGCGCTTGCCAACAAATGAGGTGAAAGAAGTATTTTCGTAAGTATCAATCTGTAACGTGTTTTTACCTCTTAAGATGTGTCCAAGAATTATCCATAGTGTTACAGAACCCAAAAGCAGATAGGGCTTTCTCAAAGCCATTAAGCGACACCAGCAATAATTCGCAGTACATCATCACTTGAAACAACTCCTAAAGCCTTGCCTTTTTCACTGACTCTGATGGGGCGCTCATCTGCAATAATCAAACTGCAGGCATCGCGAATAATCATGTCTGCATCGAGCTCTGGCCCATCAGTGGCCTCACCTTCTCTAGGTGGACGAGCAATGTAGCGGAGGGTTAAAACATGGGATTTTGCAATATCTCGAACAAAGTTAGCCACATAATCATCAGCCGGATGTGCAACTAAGTCTTCGGGCGTGCCTATTTGGACTATGGCGCCATCGCGCATTATTGCAATGCGGTCTCCCACTTTTACGGCTTCAGATAAATCATGGGTAATAAATACCATTGTCTTGCCAAGTTCGTGATGCAAGCGAATAACCTCTTGCTGCATGTCACGGCGAATAAGTGGGTCAAGTGCACTGAATGGCTCATCTAAAAAGAGAACTTGGGGGTCAACTGCTAGCGCGCGTGCCAAGCCAACGCGTTGCTGCATGCCGCCAGAGAGTTGTTCAGGATATGCATTTGCATAACCTTGCAGCCCCACTAAATCAATAACTTCATTTGCACGTGCATGACGCTCGGCTTTATTAACACCATTAATTTCGAGTGAATAAGCGATGTTGTCAATAACTTTACGGTGCGGAAGCAGACCAAAATGCTGGAAGACCATAGAAAAACGTGTTTTACGAAGCTCGCGCAATCGCGCATTATCAACCTTCAAGATATCTTCACCCTCAAATGTAAGTGATCCCGAAGTTGGTTCGATCAATCGAGTCATACAACGAACAAGTGTGGATTTTCCTGAGCCTGAAAGCCCCATCACAACAAAGACTTCTCCTGGAGCAACATCGAAGGAAACATCTCGAACCGCGATTGTGTTGCCCGTCTGCGCCCGTAATTCCGATCGTGATAAATCGGCCAATGGAGTACCAATAACTTTTTCAGCGTTTGTGCCAAATACTTTCCAGAGATTGTTTACCGAGATCATTGGCGCATCACTACTCACTCAAAAATCCCCTCACTCGTGATCCCGAAACCATCCAGATCGACTAGGAGCATTGTTGGTCCAAATGTGTTTGATTTCAAGGTACTCACCCAAGCCATGCTCGCCTAATTCGCGACCGATTCCTGACTGCTTGTAACCACCCCATTCTGCGGCAGGGCGATATGGGCCAAAGTCATTAACCCAGATAGTTCCATGGCGAAGGGCGCTAGCGACTCGGGCCGCCTTTTTTGCATCCTGACTCCATACGCCCCCGGACAAGCCAAAGACAGTGTCATTTCCAATCGCAATCGCCTCGGCCTCAGTGTCAAATACTTCAACTGTCATGACAGGCCCAAAAGACTCTTCTTGAACACATGACATCTCACTGGTGCAGTTATCGAGAACTGTTGGTAGGTAATACCAACCATCTGCATGCTCAGATAATTCACTTCGCTTGCCGCCCACCAAAAGCGTTGCGCCTTCGGCAACTGCTTTGTCAACATACAGGCTGACATTGATCAAGTGGGACTTACTTATAAGTGGTCCGGTCTCAGCCATTACATCATCTGGACCGCCCAAAGTAATGAGTCCTGCACGGCGAACTATCTCTGTGACGACTTGATCGTGAATCGATCGCTCAACAATCAATCGAGTTCCTGCCGAACATACTTGACCCGAGTGTAGGAACGCAGCAGTGACTGCATTATCAATGGCTGCGTCAATGTCAGCATCTGCAAAGATAATATGTGGATTCTTGCCACCAAGTTCGAGTGCTAACTTCTTTATTGTTGTTGCGGCCGCTCGCATAATTGTTTGGCCAGTAGTTAATCCACCAGTGAAGGAGACTAAATCTACTCGCGGATCATTTATGAGTGGGGCACCAACAACAGATCCTGGACCTAATATTAAATTAGCAACTCCTTGCGGGGCACCTGCTTCTTCAATTATTTTCATTAACGCTATCGCACTCTGCGGAGTTAGTTCACTTGGCTTAACGATAAAGGAACATCCGGCAACTAATGCAGGTGCAACTTTCCAAGCAATCTGCAACAACGGATAGTTCCAGGGGCCAATCAGCGATGCGACACCTAGTGGCTCATGCACAATTCGACTTGTTATATGCGCAAGGCCAACATCAACGCTTCGTCCGTGCTCTTTTAGGCCTAATGCAGCAAAGTGCCTAAAGGTTGCTATGACGTCGGCTAGATCATATTGCGCTTCAATAAAGCGCTTTCCGGTGTCATCGCTCTCTTTGCGCGCGATTAAATCTGCATCTCGCTCTAGCAAATCTGCGATCTTTGCTACCAGTGCGCTTCGTTCATTAAATGACCACGATGTAAATACTCCTGAGTCAAAGGATTCACGAGCTGCACTGATTGCATCTAAAACATCGCTGTTCGTTGCTTGGCAAACCCTTGCAACCACTCGCTGATCGTGCGGACTATGAACATCATGGGCACCACCATCAGATGCTTGTCTCCAAGCACCGTTGATGTAGAGCGTTGCAACCATGGTGAATTTAATCTAGTTGGCTCTTGCGCATTGCCACAAACTCATCGAGCTCTTGGCGCATGCGTGGATCCATCTCAGGGGCGACATAATCCTCTAACTTCTTCTTATAGATCTCGGCAGCTCGCGCCTTTGTATCTTTAGCTCCCAATCGCGTCCAGCGCTCGAAGTTATCGCTATTCGTCAAGAATGGACGGTAGAAACAGTCACGGAATCGCTCCATGGTGTGGGCTGCTCCTAAGAAGTGACCGCCATGGCCGACTTCAAGATGGGCATCAAAGGCGAGTGATTCGACATTGAACTCAAGTGGAGTGAACTCGGTCATCAACGATTGAAGAATTTCAATATCGAGAACGAATTTTTCATAGCAAGAGACAAGTCCACCCTCTAACCAACCTGCAGTGTGCATGACCCAGTTGGTTCCAGATAAGAACGTTGGCATCATCGTCATCATTGATTGATAAGCCGACTGTGCATCAACTGTTTGAGATGAGTTTAGGCCGCCACCTCCACGAAATGGAAGGTTAAAACTACGTGCAATTTGGCCTGTACAGAGCAGTCCAATTCCAGATTCTGGCGTACCGAACTGTGGTGAACCCGATTGCATATCTATATTTGAGAGAAATGAACCAAAGACGATTGGGCAGCCTGGATTTAAGGTCTGAGCAAGTGCAATTCCTGTGAGCGCTTCAGCGATTTGCTGTGCCAGAGTCGCTGGAATTGTTACTGGACTCATTGCTCCCATTAGTAAGAACGGTGTAACTACAACAGGCTGACCCGCTAATACATATTCGCGCAGTGAATCTAACATGCGATCATCCCAGCGCAAAGGTGAGTTGCAGTTAACGAGCGAAATTAACGCTGGAGTTTCTACAATCGCGTTTCGCCCGCCATGAATAATCTCTGCCATCTTGATTACATCTTTTGCGTTCTCTGCTGTTACAACATTTCCCATAAAGAACTTGTCCGTCAAAGTTGCAGCTGCATATGCCATATCTAAGTGGCGTGAATCAAGAGATAAGTCATTCGGTTCGCAAACAACTCCGCCTACGCTATCGAGTGCATCAAATGATTGAGCTAACTTACAAAAGTTTTCATAGTCGTTAAAAGTTGCATCTCTGCGAATATCGCCTTCGCGCACAAAGGGCGGTCCATAGACTCCGCCGAATACCATTGAGTTGCCACCAATATGAACATTGTTCTTTGGATTGCGAGCGCGAAGATTAAACTCACTTGGCGCAAGCGCGCACTGCTTTAAGATCCAGTCTGGATCAAACTTAACATTGTCGCCTTCTACAATCTGTCCGGCATCACGAAGTACATCCAATGCCCAAGGAGACATGAACTCGATACCGATTTCAGAGACGATGCGTCGCCATCCCAGCGTCAACGTCGCCATAGATTCTTGGCTCAAGATCTCATATCGAGGCATTCGATTTTCAAACATGGACTTCTCCTTCTGTGCCTATTGACCACTGGACACCAACGAGAATACCCTTAGATAGTGGAACAGTGGTTCCATATTATGGAACACTATCGGCGATGGCGAGGTGATGCTGTGAGTGAGTTAGTCAGTGGAACTCAGGCGATTGATCGCGCCAGTGCTTTGCTGATTCACGTCTTAGAGGCGACAACTCCCCCAATTCTCTCGGAGCTCTCGCGCACTCACGAGATTCCAAAGAGCACCACATCGCGAATGTTAAGTGCACTAGAGCGCCAAGGCCTCGTCCGACGAGATCGAAATGGTGCATTCATTGCCGGCGATGTACTTACTCAGTTTGCTCGTTCACAAAATCACGACTCGGTCTTGGTCTCTCGCATGCATCCAGTCTTAGAAAAATTAGCTATGAGTACGGGTGAGACTGCGAATTTAGCGGTAGCAAGTAACGGCGAGATGAAACTAATTGATCAAGTAGATGGCCATTACCTATTAGGTGCAACAAACTGGGTTGGAAAGCGCATTCCATTTCATGCATCTGCCCTCGGCAAGATTTTGCTTGCATATGGAGCCGCGACTATCCCCCTAGGGAAGTTAGACAAGCTCACGACTAAGACAATCACGTCACGACCTAGACTTTTGAGCGAACTCGAAAATGTTCGTAAAAAGGGCTTCGCGATAATTGTCGATGAGTTAGAAGATGGTTTAGTAGCAGTCGCAGCCCCGATTCGCGAGGATGATGGACGCGTTGTCGGAGCCATTTCAATCTCAGGTCCATCCCCACGCCTAACACAACGAGATTTATCTAAGATAGGTGAAGTAATTATTCAAGAGATCCACGTACTCCAAGCAAACCACGAAGGAAAGATAGGTGCAGCATGACTCATGACGACATCATCAAAGCGCTCTTTGACGAGACTTTGGTTGGAAATGCTCCTGCAGTTTTAGAGCTCACCAATCAAGGAATAGCCGAAGGGATGACTCCGGGCACAATTCTCTTTGATGCTTTAATTCCAGCCCTTGAAGAAGTTGGCGCACGATTTGAACGTGGAGATTTCTTCGTTCCAGAGATGCTCATCTCAGGCAAAGCGATGTCTGGTGCACTTAACGTGCTTCGACCTTTGCTTGCCGAAACTGGCGCTGAAACCGTCGGAACATTTTTGATGGGCACTGTTAAAGGCGACGTCCACGACATTGGCAAGAACCTTGTAAATATCATGCTTGAAGGCGCTGGATTTAACGTTATCGACCTTGGTGTTCAAGTCGCTCCTGAAAAATTCGTTGCAGGAATCCTTGAGCACAAGCCGGATATTGTCGGAATGTCAGCGTTCCTAACAACGACGATGCCGATGTTTAAAGTCAACATCCACGAGATCACTAAAGCTGGACTACGCGATCAAGTCATCATTATGGTCGGTGGCGCCCCTGTGACTCAAGAGTATGCCGATGTAGTTGGCGCAGATGGTTTCGCTGCCGATGCATCAACTGCAGTACGAATAGCTAAAGATCTCATCGCCAAGAAGCGCGCATCGGTTACTGCATAAAGTTCTACGATGTTAAAAAAACTTCTGCCACTTGTTGAACATGCGATAAAGAAACCCGTATGGGACTGTCGCATGTGCGGGCAGTGCGTTTTGCACTCAACTGGTATGACATGTCCGATGACTTGTCCAAAGACTTTGCGCAATGGTCCATGTGGCGGGGTACGCGAAAATGGAAACTGCGAAGTAAAACCTGAGATGCAGTGCATCTGGGTGAAGGCCTACGATCGCACCGTCTCATTGCCACTACCTAAGGTATGGAAAGAGCATTACAACGAGCTTCGCCCGCCAGTTGATATGCAACTTCAGGGGACTTCATCCTGGATCAACTTAGTGACAAGGCGAGATCAACAGGTTCCTGGTGGCTGGTCGACAGAGACTAGTGATCACTAATGTCATTGCTGCGAGAGAAGTTAGAAAACAGTAACGAGCGAGTATTCACCGCTGAGTTTCCCTCTATCGATGGTGGCGGAATGGTTAGCGTAGAAAAAAATGTTGCACGATTAGCCCCATGGTTTGATGCCGTTAACGCTACAGATAATCCAGCTGCACATGCCCATGCCTCCAACACCACAACTGCAATTGCAATGAAGATGTTTGACCTTGAACCAATCATGCAGATTGTCTGCCGCGATAAAAACCGCCTAGCCATTCAATCCGACATGATGGGCGCTTCGCTGCATGGCATCACAAATATCTCACTGCTTACTGGGGATGATGTAACTGCAGGAGATGAGCCCGAAGCCCGTAGAGTCTTTGATATTGATAGCGCGCAAGCAATCAATATCGCCCGCATTATGACCACCGGTCAGTACTTATCAGGGCGAAAGATCAATCCCGCCCCTGATTTCTATATCGGCGCAGTTGAAAATGCGGCGGCTCCCCCATTTGATTATCGAATCCAGCGCGCTCTCAAGAAGCACCGCGCAGGTGCGAGATTCTTGCAACTACAGATTTGCTACCACCCTGATCGACTTGAAGCTTTCTGTAGAGGCGTTGCAGAAGTTGCACCTGACCTAAAGCTAATCCCAACCGTGGTTTTAATGAAAGGCGCTAAAGGCTTGAGCTTTATGAATGATAAGGTTCCCGGCATCGACGTTCCAGTTGATACTTTGAAACGTGTTCAAAGCGCCAGTGATCCCAGCGTTGAGGTCAATAAATTAACTCTTGAGCTGGCACAGCATGCCTTAACACTTCCTGGTGTCCGAGGTCTGCACATAACTGATTTTAGACATGATGACACGCTCGCTATTTTTATGAACGACCTAGGCAGAACACCAA
>WLOR01000026.1 GCA_009699165.1 Actinomycetota bacterium
ACGAAAGCACACGGCGTTGGGCGGTCATTGATAAGTGTTCATCCAAAGCGGCGGTGGGTGCATCGCTTGATTTAGTGCCAAGCCTTGTGGGTGCAGAGACATCTCGGGCTACATATTCATGTCCAACCGCAACGGTCGAACTTTGGAGTATCAATGGTGGGTCTCATGGACCAGTCTTCGACTCTAGTTTTGGTCTAAAAGTTTTGGATTGGTTGTTGGCGCACCCTAAGGGTTAACGCTGAGTTCGATTTCAAATGTTTCAGTCCCATGAACCACATGCACCGTTGTGACTCCGGCTTTTAAGGTCTTTAGTGCAGGATTAGTCGTATATGTTCCTTGATCTCCACCGGCAATAAACTGCGCGATTGCAGCATCTTCGACAACTGCGCTCCACTTTTCGGGATCATCAACTGAAAACACAACCATGTCGCCTACGCTAACTGAGAGCTGCGTGGTAGTTGCAGGATCGATCATTATCGGTGGCAAGACTTGCAGGCTGGTACCACTTGGCGAGACGGTCTTGAGCGATTTAGCAACGGCAAGTAACTGCGCATAAGTAATTCCGCCGATCGCCTGAACTTGAATCTCGGTTTTCTTGAGATTCTTGCCAGCCTTATTGGTAAAGATAAAGTAGCCGCCGAGTCGAGCAATGTCAGATGTTGAGCACTTTTTATATGAAGTTGGCTTGCTGGGGTCGCAGTAAACATAAAGCTTGGCTTTGGCACCATTGATGGTTACGGTTTTTACTAATTTCGATAGTCCAGGATCAGAGCATTTAACTCCAGACATCGTCTCCATGATCTCTATGTAGCGTTTAGTTCCGCCATATTTTGCATAGAGCCACTCTTCAGTTCCAATGCCACATGTAAGCAGTTGAAACTTTGTTGCAGTCAGACCAACGGTGTAACTCGGTTTATAAACCGTATAGGTCAGTCCCGTCTGTGCATCTGAGTATTTATCTCCAGATCCCATTGCCACAGCAGTAAGAGGAGTAAGCATTAAGGCGCTTAGAACGATTGCAATGGCTCTTTTCATTCATTGATTATAGCCAAGACAAAGCAATGGGTAGGATTGAATACATTATGGCCGATAAAGTGGGGTTTTTTAAAAGAGTTATCTCTCTGTTTTCAGAGCGTAAAAGCTGGGTACGGCAGATTGGCGTTGCCGGTATAGCTGGTGCAGTTTCGTGGCAAGTCGGAGATTTACTTGTGAAAAATGGTGGAGTGGTAGCGGCAATTGTCTGCACCCTTTCGATACGGATCTCTTTACACAAATCACTTCGTGAAGGTTTTGGGCAGATAATAGGTACAGCAATCGGTGCGAGCGTGGCCTTGACCGCCGTTGAACTATTTAACTTCGGCTTTATCTCAGTGGGAATCACGATAGTGATGTGTGCAGTTGTTGCTCGAGCACTTCACTTAGGAGAAGTAGCTTCAATCAATGTTCCCGTTACAGCCCTCATAGTTATTGGTCCAGGCTTATCTGAGAGCACTGCAATTCATCGCCTTAGTTCAACGCTCATCGGTGCATCAATCGCAATCTTTTTTTCTTACTTCTCTCACGCCAAAACCCCCGTGGGTCGCTCAATTGACCAGATTGCAAGCGTGAGCGCAAAGGCTGCCGATCTCTTGGCCCACATGTCCGAAGGCGTTGCATCAGGGTATTCACAGCAAGATGCAGGTAATTGGTTAGCAAAAGCTCGTTTATTGATCGAGGAGATTCCTGCCATTCGAGCGCAATCAGTTGAGGCACGTGGACATGCTCGTTGGTTTCCAAATGCAAGGAGAGATGAAGCGCAAGAGATTTATATCCAAGGAATTGCCCTTGAGCATACTGTTGTTCAGATTCGCACAATTGCGAGAACATTATTTGATAGCGCGGTTAGCGGTGGTATCGCAGATTCAACTCAAAAAGCAATCGCCGTGGCGCTCTCTGCTGCAAGTTATGCAATCTCCTCACGATTTGAAGATACTGACCTGAGCTTCGATGACTCGCATCAGAGTGCAACGAGTGATGCTCGAGATGCAAGCTCTGCCCTTGCCGAAACTCTGATAGGGGATGCAAAAGATGCCGACCAAGAACAGATTGTGCGCGGTATTTCTCTTGCTGCAAATATCGATCGAATCGCAGACTCTTTGGATCAGAGTTCACCTGCTCTTCGAGATGTGATTACACCAGATGAGCCAGAGGCGGGAAAAGTTCTGCGGATTTCAGTGCGTGCACAACTTGCACAGTTGGTCAAGGCAATATCTAGGCGAATGCGCACAATCTTTCGTAGGTAAGACGATTGAAAAGGGCTAACTCTCATCGCATGCTTAAAGTGTTCTAAGAGATAGCAGAAAAGTACTGACCTGCACGTCCCGCAGTGGCAGGATGTCACACATGAGCAAACCAACTATCGCCGTTAAATCCGTAATTATCAGATTTGCTGGCGATAGCGGAGATGGAATGCAGTTAACAGGCGATCGATTTACGATGGATACTGCGAGTTTGGGAAATGACATATCTACACTTCCAAACTTTCCTGCCGAGATACGCGCACCTCAAGGTACTTTGCCTGGCGTCTCTTCTTTCCAGCTACATTTTGCAGACCACCATGTTCGTACCGCAGGGGATGCTCCAGATGTTCTGGTCGCCATGAACCCTGCGGCGCTTAAGGCAAATATCAAAGATATTCCGCGTGGTGCAACAATCATCGTAGATAAAGATGAGTTCACTTCTCGCAACTTATCTAAAGTGGGCTATGAGATTAATCCATTAGATGATGGATCTCTCAGTAGTTACAAAATTCATCCAGTGGCATTGACTTCAATGACAGTGGCAGCCCTTGCCCACCTACCTTTATCTCGTAAAGAGGCCGAGCGCGCAAAAAATATGTTTGCACTCGGGCTACTTTCCTGGATGTATCACAGGCCAACCGATGCCACCGAGGCATTTTTGAAAGCTAAGTTTGCAAAAAAGCCCGATATTTTGGAGGCTAACTTAGTTGCATATCGCACTGGCTGGAATTACGGAGAGACAAGCGAAGACTTTGCCACCTCATACGAGGTGGCTCCAGCACATATGCCACCAGGAATGTATCGAAACATTGGTGGAAACATTGCACTTGCATACGGGCTTATTGCTGCAGCACAACAAAGTGGGTTAAAACTTTTCTTGGGTTCGTATCCGATCACACCCGCTTCAGAGATTCTTCACGAACTTTCAAAGCATAAGAAATTCGGCGTCATTACTTTTCAAGCCGAAGATGAGATTGCCGCTGTCGGGTCAGCTTTAGGGGCCTCTTACGGAGGAGCGCTAGGAATAACCACGACATCTGGGCCAGGCATCGCTCTCAAGAGCGAGATGATTGGTCTTGGCGTGATGCTTGAACTACCACTAATTATTATCGATGTTCAACGTGGCGGCCCATCAACAGGCTTACCAACCAAGACCGAGCAGGCAGATTTGCTGCAGGTGATGTTTGGTAGAAATGGTGAATCACCGGCCGCAGTTATTGCAGCATCAACACCCAGCGATTGTTTCACTATGGCAATGGAAGCAGTTCGTATCGCAACCACATATCGCGTTCCAGTATTTTTATTATCAGATGGATATATTGCTAATGGTTCAGAGCCGTGGAAGATTCCAGATGTTTCGACGTTGCCAGATTTATCGGTGGAGTTTGCACTCTCACAAGATAATTTCCTGCCATATCTGCGTGATCCACAAAGCTTGGCCCGTCCATGGGCAATTCCTGGCACTGCGGGTATCGAACACCGAATTGGTGGAATTGAAAAGCAAGATAAGACTGGCGAGATTAACTATGAGCCCGCAAATCACGACTTCATGGTTCGTACACGTCAAGCTAAAGTCGATGGAATTGCTGTTCCAGATTTAGAGGTCGATGATCCAACTGGGGATGCAAAGCTCTTGTTCCTCGGATGGGGTTCGACTTATGGACCCATCGCATCGGCAGTTGAAACTCTGCGAAATAATGGAGAAAAGATTGCACAGGCACACTTGAAATACATCAACCCGTTTCCATCAAATCTAGGTGCAGTTCTCAATAAATACGAAAAAGTTATTACACCTGAAATGAACCTGGGACAGTTAGCAATGCTCCTGCGATCAAAATATTTGAAGGACATAGTTGGATACAACATGGTGCGTGGTCTGCCTTTTACTACCGCCGAACTAGTTGAAGCTGCGATGGGGGTACTTCATAATGACTGATTTAACGCTCAATAAGAAGGATTTCACATCAGACCAAGAGGTCCGTTGGTGCCCTGGATGTGGTGATTACTCAGTCTTATCAACGATGCAGTCTTTCTTGCCCGAGCTTGGAGTACCACGGGAAAATATAGTGTTCATATCTGGCATCGGCTGCTCGTCTCGTTTTCCCTATTACCTAAATACATTTGGAATGCACTCAATTCACGGTCGCGCTCCGGCGATTGCATCGGGTCTTGCTATTGCACGTCCAGATTTAACTGTATTTGTGATTACTGGTGACGGAGATGCATTATCAATCGGCGGTAACCATTTGATTCATGCGCTAAGACGAAATGTTGAACTAAAGATCCTACTTTTTAACAATCGAATCTATGGCCTCACTAAAGGTCAATACTCACCAGCGAGTGAGCAGGGAAAGATAACTAAGTCCACGCCTTATGGATCCTTAGATACCCCATTTAATCCTGTCTCTCTTGCAATAGGAGCCGAAGCTACATTTGTTGCTCGAAGCATCGATAGCGATCGCAAACATTTAACGCAGATTTTGCGGCAAGCTGCAGCCCATAAGGGATCGGCACTGATTGAGATATATCAAAACTGCCCAATCTTCAACGATGGCGCATTTGATCAAGTTAAAGATAATGAGACTAAAGAGGGATCACTGCTTCAAATGGTTCATGGCCTACCGATTAAGTCATCTACTTTTGGCGTTGTCCGCGATGGTGCTCGCCTCAAACTTGCCGAGCTATCTACGATAAATGAGGCAGATGTAGTAATCCATGATGCCCATGATCTAGATCCATCATATGCATTCGCACTTTCACGCCTATCGGGATCTAGCCTTGAGCACACTCCGATTGGCGTTTTCCGTGACGTTGAACGCCCAGGATACTCAGCCATGGTGAATGACCAACTGAGCTCAATCATCCAGACCCAAGGGGTGGGGGATTTAGGCAAGCTACTCAACTCGGGTGATACGTGGGTAGTTGATTAAATCAGCACCGCAGTTGCAATAATTTCTTAAAAAACCAGCTCTAATCCCTTGACACCGCTGCCGAAAAAGTAGAGTCTTTCACTACTGGAAACCTTTCCAGTTTGGGGCCAATATCGGTGCGGCTCAAAAGCTCTTAGAGAGGTTCATATGAAAATTCGAGGTAAAGCATTTGCCGTGGGCTGTGCAGCCGCGGTGCTATTAACGTCATTGAGTTTTACAGGGGCATCGGCCTCGATGTCACCTAAGAAAGCATTCCCAACTAAGCCAGTCACATTAACCATGTGGTGGTGGGGCGATCAGGAAGCACCTGGCGCAAAGTTATGGGTAGATGACACAGTCAAGGCTTACAAAAAGAAGCATCCGAATGTAACTATTAAGACCGTACTTCAAACAACCGAAGGATTAGTTCCAGCATTTGCAGCCGCAGCCGCAGCAAAGAAGGGTCCAGATCTTCAATACTTCTGGGGTGGAATTTACGCCCAGCAACCTGGTTGGGATGGTCAGATCGCGCCAGTTTCAGATTACATTCCCGCCTCTGAACTAAAGCACTACATCAATGCGAGCACAGAGCTTTCCTACCAAGGAAAGACTTGGACGGCTCCTTGGTATGTGAATCCATCATTTCCAGTTCTTGCTCGCACAGATGTATTGAGTAAGTACAACCTAACTGTTCCAACAACATGGAAAGATCTACTTAATGTTTGCGACGTATTGAGTGCGCAAGGCGTGCCAGCACTAGCAGGCGGCGTTAAGGATGGATGGTTCGGAGGTTGGCTCTATTCAATCATCGGTGCGCAATCGGTTTCATCGAGTAAAGATGTTGTCGCCGCTGTCACAGGATCACAGAAATTCACAGATGCAAAGCATGCAGACTGGTGGACTCGCCTTCAGGAGACTCAAGAGCACAAGTGTTGGAACTCAGATATTGGTTCACTTGAACTCTATCAAGCACAGCAGTTATGGAAGGATGGAAAGGCAGCTATGACAGTAGTTGCAGGTCCAGATGCTCCAAACTTCGCTAACGCAGTGGGTGCTTCAAAAGTTGTTGTCATGGCAATGCCTAAATGGGGCAGTGGACCATTTGCTGGCAAGATGGGCAGCACCTCGCAGACAATTGGAATCACAAAGTGGAGTAAGAATAAAGAGGTCGCTGCTGACTTCTTGATGTTCTCACACGAGAAAGCCCAACTTAATAACTGGTTCAAGCGCACAGGATCTATGCCAGCCGATGATCGTTTTGATTTGGCTAGCGTTAAGGACCCTGTTAAGAAGGCACTCTTCCAGAGCGCACTTCCTGGCGGACCATATCTTGAGAACTTCATCCCTGCTCAGTTAGATACTGATGCTGTATTTACAAATGTTCAGCTAGTTCTTAACGGAACCAAGACTGGCAAGGCAGCAGCTGCAGATATGCAGGCATTGATGGAGAGGTTACGCAAGACTGATCGAAATCTCGTAAAGAACTTCACTGCTTGGAGTAAATGATTAAATCCGCACCGACGGACTACCGTTTCACCGCCCCTAGAAGCTTAGGGGCGGTGTTCGGCCGTCTAAAGAACACTGGGCCGCTCTTTTGGATTATGCCAGCAGGCCTATGTGTTCTTCTTATCTTTGGCTACTCAATTATTGATTTGGTACAGCAGTCATTTAAGTACCAAGGAGATTGGGTGGGCTTTGAGAATTTCAACTTAGTTTTAACTGATCCGCTTTTTCAAACCGCGATATTTCATAACTTTTTACTTCTGTTCACAGTCCCAATACTTGCAACCCTGAGTTTCTTATGTGCTGTCTTGCTCTTTGAAACACGAAAAGGAATGAAGTTCTATAGGTCTGCAGTATTTCTTCCCTATATTTTGCCTATCCCGGTTGTTGGAGTTGTTTTCGGTCAGCTTTTGCAACTGAACGGCGCACTTAACTCAGCGCTGCGTGCGATGGGTTTTGAAAGCCTTGCATTGGATTGGCTTGGAGATCCCGGACAGGCGCTTTGGACAATGAGCGCGATCATTATTTGGAAGGAAGTTGGATTCGGCACAATATTGATATTGGCAAGGCTAATCTCACTTCCTTTAGAAACTCTTGAGGCTGCGCGCATTGATGGAGCCGGTTTCTTTAGACTGCATTTGCAGGTAACGCTGCCCCAACTTCGCTCAGTCATTCTCTTCTACATCATCAATGAGGCGATAGTTATGGTTTCTTGGGTGTTCAACTATGTCTACGTGATGACTAATGGGCAGGGCGGACCTGGCAATGCAACAGTTGTATCCGAGCTATACATATACAGAAGTGCCTTTCAGAACAAGGCCCCTGAACTTGCGGCAACGGCTGCGCTTCTTTTATTAATGGCAACGCTTATTTTCATCGTCGGTTTCTTTAGAATTCAGTCGAAGGCGAACAAAGGTGCCTTAGATGAGTAAACAACACAGGGTTTTAGAAAAAGCGGGAATCACATCACGCCAACTCATTTTGATTCTTATCACAGCAATGGCACTTGTTCCTGGCTATCTCATGCTGACCGGCTCACTCAAAACACAGAAGGACTTCCTCAATTCACCATGGTCTCTTCCGCTGCATCCAAACTTTGATGGTTATAAAGCGGCATGGAATGACCAGTTCCCAACCTGGTTTAGAAATAGTCTCTTTGTCACTCTTCTGGCTGTGCTCCTGACAATCACCATGGCAGCAACAGCGGCTTGGGGGTTTGCTCACTGGAAATGGAAGGGCCGAGATTTTGTACTAGGCGTACTTATCTCGCTCATGGTGGTTCCACCTGTTGTCTTGCTGATCCCACTTTTTACTCTAGGGGCCAAACTCGGTTGGATCTCAACTTTTCGAATGCTTATCTTGGTCTATATCGGTTTGATGCTGCCATTTTCGATATATCTTCTTACAAACTTTTTTAAAGCCATACCAGTGAGCCTAACCGAAGCTGCCGAAATAGATGGAGCAACAGATTTTCGAACTTTTAGATCGATTGTTCTTCCACTATCTGGACCTCCATTAATTACATTAACCGTTGTAAATCTTTTATGGGTCTGGAACGAACTTTTATTGGCGTTAGTATTTTTACAAAGTGATGACAAGAAAACATTGATGGTTGGCATCACAGGATTTCAAAGTCGATATTCTCTTTCAATTCCAACTATTATGGCTGGTATGACTATTGCAACTATTCCGCTTTTAGTTACTTATCTCTTTGGCCAGCGATATTTCATAACTGGTTTAACCGCAGGATCGGTGAAGGGCGAATAGCGATGGAATTCTTGGTATCTATTAAAATTCAAACTCCCCATGATTTGCCGCAGGAGAGATTTCAGGATTTACTCTCAAGAGAGCGAATCCGTGGAAATGAACTTAAGGAACAGGGCCATATCGCCCGTATTTGGCGTATTCCGGGCACCAGAAATAATGTAGGGATTTGGCAAGCAGCAGATGCAAATGAACTCCACACGTTAGTTAGCTCTCTACCCCTTTTTGCATTTATGAGCGTTGAAGTTACCCCACTTGCGGTTCACCCATTAGAAGAGGATAAGAAATGAAAAAGCTAGAGAACAAGGTAGCAATTGTTACAGGTGCTGCTCAAGGAATCGGACGTGCGATTGCCGATGAGTTAGCTTTGGCTGGAGCTCACATCGCTGTATTTGATTTGAATATAGAGTCAGCCGCCGCAGCTGCTTCTGAGATTTCTCGACATGGTGTTACTGCCAAGGGGTATGCAGTAGATGTTTCAAAATCAAAAGTTGTTGATGATGCATTTGCTCAAGTTGTGGCTGATTTTGGTCACCTAGATATTTTAATTAACAATGCAGGTGTCTCATTTGTAGGTCCACACATTAAAGATGTTACTGATGAGGTCTGGGATACAAGTATTGGCGTGATGCAAACCGGTGTTTTTTACTGCATGCGAGCTGCAACACGTTATTTTCTTCCGCAGAGATCTGGAAGCGTTGTGAACATCTCCTCGATTCGTGGCTTTACATCTAACCCTGGTCGTATTGCTTACTGCGCCACAAAGGCTGCAGTCATCATGATGACCAGAGTTGCCGCTGCAGAGTGGGCACCTTATGGTGTACGTGCTAATGCGATCGCCCCTGGAGTTCAAAGAACTCCCATGTGGGATATCGACGTTGAGCTAGGCGTCGTGGATGAAGAGCGAGTTTTAAGAGTCACACCTGCTGGACGATTGGGAGATCCGAAGGAGATCGGAAAACTAGCCGTGTTCCTATGCTCAGATGATGCTGAATTCATTAATGGAGACTGCATCACTATCGACGGTGGACTAACTACTGTTCCAATTGATGGAGCGGTAACGCGGCCAGAATGACTCTGCAGACATTAGCAAGCCAGGAGTTGAGTATCTTGGTCATGCCAGAAAATGGCGGGGCTATTACTCAGGCAACTTTCAATGACAGAAAATTTCTAGCGACACCGCCTCGTGCCTCAATTGCGCCAAAGCATTTGGGGTTAGAAAGTGACTGGGTTGCAGCGTGGAATGGTGGATGGCAGCCCTTGCTGCCAAATGCAGGAGCAGAGTTTTTTGATGGAAAATACCCTCAAGGTTTTCACGGCAATGCATCACAAGCCAGTTGGAACGTTATTCAACAGAGTGCAGATGCAATCTCACTTGAATGGAGTGGTGAAAATCTGGCGAGCAAACGCACCATCCAGCTCGATAAAAATTCGATCTCGCTGTCAGGGTCACTTATAAATCACGATGTACAGGAGCGCTCTGTTATTGTGACTGAACACTTAGTGCTTGGATCTGATTTCCTAGAATCAGAGATCTCAATTGAACCTATAGGTCAAGCACGCTTTAGAGAACTAGAGTATGACGGGTCTGCACAGGGTAGAGATTTTCTACCTTGGGATAGTTTTCACGAAAAAAACTGGGCAACTGTCACATCTGATACACCGGCAAGAATGGGTGTTTTCTCCGAAATATCTTGCATCAAGGTTAGTAATGAAATCTTCGAGATTGAGATTTCTTGGGATGCGCACACTCTTCCCTTTCTTTGGATTTGGCAGGAGTTGGGCTACACCCAAGAGCATCCATGGAATGGTGAATATTGGGCGCTAGGAGTTGAGCCATCGAGTTCGGCAGATGGTATGGGCATAGGTGGAAACTCGGTAAGAAAACTTAAAAGTAATGAAGAGTTGACGTGGTCGGTAAATCTAAAGATACAAAAGAGAGCAGGTAAATAGGATGGCAATACGTGGAGCGGTGCAACACACAGGACTTACAGTGAGCAATCTTGAAAGATCAGTTGATTTTTATACGCGTATCCTCGGATGCACACTAATAATGTCGCAAGAAAAAACCGGTGGCTATCTCGCAGAGATTGTTGGATACCCTGGTGCAAGCGTGAAAATGGCCCACTTGAGTGACCCAGCCGGCCATCACGTCATCGAGCTCTTCGAATATGTGACACCTGAAATCCTTCCAACTCAGCTTGAACCTCGCAAAATAGGAAATGCACATCTGTGTTTTATGGTCTCCGACCTTGACGCCATCTACTCGGCAATTAAGGATGAAGGTGTCACATTTATCTCTGGACCTGTGGAAGTTGACACTGGTGCAAATGCCGGAGGAGCTGGACTCTATTTGAAAGATCCAGATGGAATAACCATGGAGCTATTTCAGCCTGCACCAGGGACTGCAGCCTACGCACTGTTACACGGTGAAAAATGAATCACTTCTCGGGCCAAGTTGCAATAGTTACTGGTGGAGCAAATGGTATCGGAGGCGCAACGGCCGAGCTGTTAAAAGAGTTGGGTGCACATGTTGTTGTCTTTGATCGAGAGAAGCCCGATTGCACCGCCAATATTGAAAATATTGTCATAGATTTAGCTAACCTCAGTGGAATCGAAGATGCTGTCAACACAGTTATTAAGAAATTTGGCAGAGTTGATGTTCTAGTCAATGTGGCTGGTGTATCGATGCCAAATACAATTCTCGAACTCGAACTTGATAAGTACTTCACCACTTTAGATGTAAATCTTCATGCTCCAGTATTCTTGATGAAATATGTCGGCGATATTATGGTTAAACAGGCCTATGGAAGAATCGTTAATCTAACAAGTATTCATGGAAAACTAAGCGAACCAACCTCAACTGCCTACGATATAAGTAAGGCCGGTTTAGAAGCAGCTACTCGTACCGTTGCTTTAGAGCTTGCCGAGTTTGGTGTTTTGGTGAATGCGGTGGCTCCTGGATTTGTCTCGACAAGAATGTCGATTGTTAATGGTCAGGATGAGTTAGAAAGCGATTGGTTCAAAGAGGTATATTTAAAGAACAAACGACTACCTATTGCACGCGCAGCTTTTCCTGTAGAGATTGCACAAGTGATCGCTTGGTTATCTAGTCAGTCCAATACCTACATGACAGGCCAGACCCTGACAGTCGATGGCGGATTGTCGGCGAGGTTTTAGCGCGTGAAATCAACCCTAGTATTTGAAAAAATAGCCTTTCCCGAATCATTGCGCTGGCACGACGGAGATCTGTGGTTTTCTGATGTCCTCGCAGGTGTGGTGTATCGGGCAGACGTATCAACCGGCAAGTTACATGCTGTAGTTGACGTTAAACCTCAGGCATCAGGACTAGGGTGGACGAAATCGGGTGAACTACTTGTTGTCAATGGCGTCAAAAGAGAGATAGTTCGATACGAAGAGAACCAAGAGCTTTCTGCGTATGCAGATTTTAGTGATCAGTGGGATTTTAACGCTAACGATATGTTGGTAGATCTCGATGAGACAGTTTGGGTTGGAACATATGGTTTCAATCCTGAAAAAGATACACCTGTGGCTGCCGCGTTAGCCAGAGTCACCAACGGTGCAGTTGATTATCCTGTCGCAGGATTGGTTTTTGCTAATGGAATCGCGCGAATTGACGCTCATAGAATCGTTGTGGCAGAGACTTTTGCAGATCGGCTTTCAATAATTCAAACAGATGGTGAGCCAAAAATTCTTCGCCAGATCGAACTTCCCAAGGGTTCAACTCCAGATGGACTTGTTGTCGATAACCAAGGCTTTGCTTGGGTTGCACTTGCATATGGCGAGGCGATTCTGCGAGTCAATCTTGAGTCAGGTGATATCCAGCGCGCGATAGAGATTCCCGGAAGAGGCGTTTATGACTGCGCCTTTGGTGGAGAAAACTTGGACAAACTTTATGTCGCAACCTCTGATGTCGATGAAACGCACGCTCTTCGTGATTTACCAGGAGAGATTATTTGTTTTGAATTATCGCAAAATTATCCAGGCGTACAGGGAATGGGGAACAAATAATGGCACAGGTGAGATTTCGTCAAGCGATTGCCCTTGCTCTGGCCGATGAGATGCGTAAGGACGCTTCAGTAATGGTCTTTGGCGAAGATGTTGCACATGCAGAAGGTCCATTTAAAACCTCTGAGGGACTACTCGCAGAGTTCGGGCCACTTCGCGTTCGAGATACACCGATATCTGAAATGGCCTTTACTGGAGCCGCAGTTGGCGCAGCAACGGCTGGCATGAAGCCTGTTATCGAGATTATGTTTATGGAGTTTATGGGTGTTGCCCTCGATATGGTTGTGACGGAGGCGGCAAAGTTTCATTATTTAAGTGGGGGAGAGTTCACAGTTCCCATGGTTATTCGGGCTTCCGTCGGAGCAGGCGGAGGTTTTGGACTTCAGCACTCTCAAACTTTAGAGAATTGGTTAGTAGCAACGCCAGGATTAAAAGTCGTTGTGCCCTCAGATATTCAATCTGCATACGATTTAACTCGCGCAGCCATACGTGATGCAGGCCCGGTCGCAGTCTTAGAGCCACGAGCTCTCTACGGTGATCGAGGTCCACTGATTCAACGCGAAGATGGACTTTTGGAAATAGGCAAGGCACGCATTATGCGTGAAGGTAACGGGATTACCGTTGTTTCAATGGGTCAGCTTGTTGCTAAATCAATCGAAGCTCTTGCTGGCATTGATGCCGAAATAATCGATCTTTCTACCTTAGTTCCGTGGGATCAAGAGTGTGTCTCTGCTTCAATTAAAAAAACTGGAAGGTTAGTTATTGTGCAAGAGGCACCAGTCAGTGGTGGCTGGGGACATGAAGTTCTCTCGCTCATGGTCAGTAAGCATTTTGCCGAACTTAAGGCTGCACCATTTATTATTTCTGCGCCTAATGCACCGGTTCCTTATGGCAAAGATTTAGAAGAGCTTTATATTCCACAACCGGCTTATATTAAAGAGCAGATTGCTCACTATCTATCAACTAACCAAGTTCCGACGCCTTGGTGGACACAGAGGGGGTTGAACTAATGTCAACACAACATGAAGTTCAAAGTAAGCGCAGGTCAAATCTCTCTGATCCGGTCGAACAGTTACGACGAATGTTTGAAATCAGATACTTTGAAGAAGAGATTGTTGGACTTTTCTCAGAGGGACTTGTTCACGGAACAACACACACATGCCAAGGTCAAGAAGCACTCAATATTGGTTTAGCTGCAACGTTAAACCCTGATGATTTTGTAGCCTGCACGTATAGAAGTCATGGTTTTGCACTGGCCCTTGGGCTCACACCAGAGGCAGCATTGGGCGAAATCATGGGCAGAACTACTGGATGCATTGGAGGAGTCGGTGGGTCTATGCACTTATCTGCCCCAGAACTTGGCCTGCTACCTACTTTTGCAATCGTTGGAGCTGGACTTCCGATAGCAGCAGGAGCCGCACTGGCATTTCAGACGCGAGGTGAAAATCGTGTAGCTGTCGCCGTCTTTGGTGATGGTGCTGCAAATATCGGAGCTTTCCATGAGGCACTCAATCTGGCTTCTGTATGGAAACTGCCAGTGATATTTATTTGTGATAACAATCTTTACGGTGAGTACAGCAGAATTGAAACAACTACATCCGTGGTTGATATAGCACAACGCGCAGCCTCATACTCAATGCCTTCAGAGATAATTGATGGAATGATTCTTGCAGATGTGATTGCATCACTCAAGCGTGCAATAGATCGCGCTCGAACAGGTGGCGGTCCTACTTTGATTGAGGCAAAGACTTATAGGTATGCAGGACATTCTCGCGCCGACCTTGCGACATATCGCCCCGAGGGAGAACTCGAGTCATGGTTACCTCGTGATCCACTGCTTGTGCGCCAGAATGAACTAATTGCAGCAGGCGTCTTAACAACACAAGAGGTTGCAGCAATCTCCGATCAGGAGCGTGCATCTATTGCAAAAGTTATTGAATACACACGCAATGCACCATTTCCCTCACCCGATGCGATATTTAAAAATATCTGGACACAATAAGGAGTCTGTATGAAGTCAACAGTTAAGATGCCAAAGGTAGCCGATAGCGTCAACGAGGTTTTCATTTCAGAGATACTTGTCTCAATCGGTGGCACAGTGCAGGCAGGTGATCCGCTCATGTTGGTAGAGACCGATAAAGCCAGCGTAGAAGTTCCATCTCCGATATCTGGCACAGTGATTTCAGTGCTAGTTGTTATAGATGAAGAGGTTAGTACAGGTGCACCAATTGTTGAGATTGAGTCGCTCTAGGCTTTCTTTTTAGTGTGAACTTTGTTGGCACTGCTTTCACGCATAATAAAGTGAGTCTCTATCACTGTTTTACGGGGTTTTGCCCCTCGCATAATCTCTAATAAAAGACGCGCTGATTCGCGCCCGATCATCTCTGGATCTCGATACACCGAAGAAAGCTGGGGGAGGATCACATCAAACATAGGCCACTCATCGATTGCAATAAAGGCAACATCGCTTCCAATTGTTAGATTAAGAGATCTCAATGCGCGAATCGCACCTGCAGTAGCGCCAACTCCTCCGGTCAAGATAGCAGTTGGCACATGAGGAGATGAGAATAGGAGATACGTTTGACGTTCAGAGAACTCTTCTGTGAAATTTCCCAGTCGAATGTTGTTCTCATTAATGGGAATACCGTTTTCGGCAAAGGCCTTTTTATAACCCTTTAATCGCTCTCTGGTAATCAACACATCAGCGGTACCAGTAATAAAGGCTATCTCTCTATGGCCTTGATTGATCAAGTGATTGACCGCATCTTTGATTCCACCAAAATGATTTGCCGTAACGCTTCCATACGCATACCCAGCTAT
>WLOR01000027.1 GCA_009699165.1 Actinomycetota bacterium
CCTCACGTCCGAAGACACAGGTTCCTAAGACCTGCGTGTCTGCCATTTCACCACTCCCGCTGGAGTAAGGAGCCTAGGTTAAGGGATTAAGGCTCAACATCCAAACTAGCTATCCCACGCCTCTTTACCTGTCGTAACTGCACAGGATTATTTGAGTGAGTTCTGAATTATCAGCGCAATAGCATGAATATGAACTCTATCGATAAGTGGATGAAATTAATTTTACTCTTTCGGCTCAATGATTGCGCAATGTGGCTTAGTCGTTAACGGTAACCTTGCACCCGTGTCATCCCAGGTAGCACTCCTAGAAGCGGCAGTTAAAGCCGCCATTTCTCGCGCCATTTCTAATGGTGAGATTTCTGCCGAGCTACCCGCGACAATCACTCTTGAGCGACCTAAAAATAGAGACCATGGCGACTATGCAACCTCTGTCGCCCTTCAGTTAGCTAAGGCTGCGGGCAAGAACCCTCGGGATATAGCCCAGATTATTATCAACCACCTCGGTATCGCCGAAGGCATAGCCGGACTTGAGATTGCTGGACCCGGATTCATCAACATCACTTTAAATCGCGCGAGTCAAGCCGAATTAGTGACCACGATTTTGCAAGCAACTAGTGAGTATGGAAAAGGAACTGCGCTCGCAGGTGTCCGTATTAACTTAGAGTTTATTAGTGCGAACCCCACTGGACCTTTGCACTTGGGCCATACACGCTGGGCAGCTGTTGGCGATGCTTTGGGTCGCGTGCTGACTGCCGCTGGAGCAGATGTAACTCGAGAGTTTTATATTAATGATCGCGGAAATCAGATGGAGCTTTTTGGTGCTTCTGTAGAGGCAGCAGCACTTGGAAATCCAATTCCAGACGATGGATATCAAGGCGAATACATTGGTGATCTTGCGCAAGAGGTTGTAGCGAGTCAGCCAACAATTACATCTCTACCTGAGGGTCCACGACATACAGCTTTTCGTGAGGCAGCCTATGCCGTTCAATTGAAAGATCAGCAGAGAGTTTTAGATAATTTCGGAACGCATTTTGATATTTGGTTTTCAGAACGATCACTTCACGAACAAGGCGCAGTTGAACACGGACTTGAAAAACTTCGCACCCAAGGACATGTCTTCGAAGAAGAAGGTGCGGTTTGGCTGCGTACAACTGATTTTGGTGATGACAAAGATCGCGTACTTACTAAATCTGATGGTTCGCTCACCTATTTTTCATCAGATACTGCATATTACATAAACAAACGTGAAAGAGGCTTTGATATATGCATCTACATGTTAGGTGCAGACCATCATGGTTATGTCGGACGCTTGCAGGCTATTGCTGCTTGTGCTGGCGATAATCCTGAATACAATATTGAAGTTTTAATAGGGCAGTTAGTGAAAATTATGGAAAATGGCCAAGAAGTAAAGCTTTCCAAGCGCGCAGGCACAATTATTACTCTAGAAGAGTTAGTTGAAAAAGTTGGGGTTGATGCCGCACGTTACACATTAATTAGATATCCAGTAGATACTCCGATGGTCATGGATATCGATGTATTAAAGCGAAATACAAATGAAAATCCAGTGTATTACGTGCAGTATGCACATGCTCGAATTGCTGCTGTGCTGCGAAATGCCGCCGAACTTAAAATTTCAGTAGATCTTAAAGATTTCGATTCGACGCAACTTAGGCATGATCGCGAAAATGAATTACTTGGGGCTCTTGCAGAGTTTCCACGCATCGTCGCATCTGCCGCCGAACTTCGTCATCCGCACCGTATTGCCCGATACCTTGAGGATTTAGCCGGCACATACCACGGCTTTTACGCCGACTGCCGAGTTCTTCCGATGGGCGAAGAAAATCCAACGGCATTACACACAGCGCGCCTATTACTCTGTACCTCTACTAAAACCGTCATTGCAAATGGCCTAGCACTATTAGGCGTCAGCGCACCGGAGAGGATGTAAGTATGTGGTCCTCCAATGTTTGGGTCGGAAATGAGCTTTCAATCTCCGGCATCAGCGCAACCGATTTAGCAAAAGAGTTTGGAACACCAGCATTCATTATGGATGAGGCAGATTTTCGTGCACGAGCAATTAATTGGAATAGCGCCTTAGCGCAGGGGTTTGGTGAAAATGCAGGAAGTGTTTATTACGCAGCAAAAGCATTTATCTGCACCGAAGTCGCACGCTGGATCAATGAAATTGGAATTGGAATTGATGTCTGTACGGGCGGTGAGCTAGCCGTTGCCTTAGCTGGAGGTATAGATCCAGCAAAGATTGAACTGCACGGAAACAATAAATCGCTTAGTGAGATTGAAAAGGCTGTATCTGTCGGGGTTGCAACGATTGTCATTGACTCACTGCAAGAAATAGATCGAGTTGCCACTGTTGCAACTGCGCAAGGAAAAGTTCAACGTGTTTTGCTGCGCTTAACCCCTGGGATTGAAGCCCATACCCACGAGTCAATTGCAACCGCGCATGAAGATGTGAAGTTTGGATTTTCAATTGCTAGTGGCGCTGCCTGGAAGGCGATTGAAGAGGTCAAAAATCACTCTTCACTAGAGCTACGCGGCTTCCATGCACATATTGGTTCACAGATTTTAGATACCGACTCTTTTGAAATTAGTGCAGAGCGCTTAATCCGACTGCTTGCTCGGTTCCGCGATGAGTTTGGAGTTGAACTTCCAGAGCTAGATTTGGGGGGTGGGTATGGAATCCATTATCTGCCGGGTGATGAAGAGTTATCTCCATCAGTTGTAATGTCGGCGCTTGTAAGTGCTGTGACCTCTAACTGCTCTCTACATAACTTATCTATTCCACGAATCTCCATTGAACCTGGCCGTGCAATCGTTGGTCCCACAATGTTGACATTGTATGAAGTCGGAACAGTGAAAGATGTAACGTTAGAGAACGGCGATAATCGTCGCTATATCTCTGTTGACGGAGGAATGAGCGAAAATATTCGGCCCGCACTTTATGCCGCTGAGTACACAGCGGTACTTGCAAATCGCACAAGTAATGCAGCGCCGATTTCAACACGAATTGTCGGAAAACACTGCGAGACCGGAGATATTTTGATCCGTGACATCGCCATAGCTAGTGATATTGCACCTGGTGATTTGCTGGCAACTCCAGCAACTGGTGCATATGGACGAAGCATGGCAAGTAACTACAACCATGTTCCACGTCCACCTGTTATTGCGATAAAAGATGGAAAAGCCCGCGTTATTGTGCGCCGGGAAACCGAAGCCGATCTATTGGGGCTGGATATTTAACGCCGTTACACCCATCTGTGAAAGAATAACCCGCATGGACGCAGGCTTAAAGACAATCTCGATTGGCATGCTCGGTGCCGGAGTGGTCGGCAGCCAAGTGGCTCGATTGCTGCAATCTGATCGGCAAGAGCTCTCAGACCGTTCGGGGGCATTACTTGTTTTAAAGAAAGTAGGAGTTCGCAGCAATGCAGCTCGTGAGGGTATCGATTCCTCGATGATTACGACTGACCTTCAATCGATTGTTACGGATCCGGATATAAATATTGTCATTGAAGTTATGGGCGGAATCGAACCCGCTCGCACATTAATTTTAGAGGCGATAAAGAACAAGAAATCCGTAATTACGGCAAATAAAGCGCTTCTTGCAACACATGGCCACGAACTCTTTAATGCAGCAGATGCAGCCAAAGTTGATTTGTATTACGAAGCAGCAGTTGCAGGTGCGATTCCAATTATTCGCTCAATGCGCGAATCATTAGCTGGAGATCAAATCACTAGGGTGATGGGAATCGTTAACGGAACCACTAATTATATTTTGACGAAGATGCAAGAAGAAGGTCGCGAGTTCGATGATGTCCTCAAAGAGGCACAAGCTCTTGGATATGCAGAATCCGATCCCACTGCCGATGTCGAAGGCCACGATGCCGCAGCAAAGGCTGCTTTGTTAGCGAGCTTGGCCTTCCATAGCACTGTAACAATCGATGAGGTTTACTGCGAAGGAATCTCTAAGGTTTCAATCGACGACGTTAAAGCAGCCAAGGCAATGGGCTGCGTCATTAAACTATTAGCGATCGCTGAATTAACCGTTAAAGATGAGATATCCGTTCGTGTGCATCCTGTTATTTTGCCGAACTCACACCCTCTTGCCTCAGTGCGTAATGCTTTCAATGCGATTTATGTTGAGTCTGAGGCAGCAGGCGAGTTGATGTTTTATGGTCGCGGCGCAGGTGGCGCACCTACTGCATCTGCAATTTTGGGCGACCTTGTTGCCGTCACACGCCACCGCGCATACTCAACCGTTGGATATGGTGAATCTGATTATGCAGATTTAGATATCGCACCCGTTGGTGAAGTTAAATCGCAGTTCTTTGTGCGCCTCCATGTCGCTGATAAATCAGGTGTTTTAGCCTCAATAGCCCAAACTTTTGCGAGTGAGGATATTTCTATTCAAACTGTACGACAGGCTGGTAAAGAAAACGATGCCGAACTCGTAGTGGTTACTCACGCAGCATCTGAGGCATCGCTAACTGCTTGCATCAAGAAATTAACTGCCATGGATATTGTTAGCAAAGTTGAATCTGTGATTCGTGTCGAAGGAGCGGTTTCGTAAATGGCGATTTTTGGAAAAAATAAAAAAGGCGTTCATCAATGGCGCGGTGTCATTGAGGAGTATCGCCATCGCCTTCCAGTTAGCGCAAATACGCCGATCATCTCTTTGCGCGAAGGCGGCACACCTTTAATTCATGCACAGTATCTTTCAGAGCTTTTAGGTAACAATGTTTGGATTAAGTACGAGGGACTAAATCCAACTGGTTCCTTCAAAGATCGTGGAATGACGATGGCGATTTCAAAAGCTGCAGAAGATGGCGCTAAAGCGGTTATATGCGCATCCACCGGAAACACTTCTGCATCAGCTGCAGCCTATGCAGTCAAAGCCGGAATGACACCAGCAGTCTTGATTCCTAAAGGAAAGATTGCAATGGGCAAACTTGCCCAAGCCGTTATTCACGGCTCAACTATTTTGCAAGTCAATGGAAACTTTGACGACTGTTTAACTCTAGCCCGCGAATTATCTGAACACTATCCAGTTGCATTAGTAAACTCCGTTAACCCATATCGGATTGAAGGACAAAAGACTGCAGCTTTTGAAGTTGTAGATATGTTAGGAAATGCCCCCGATATTCATGCGCTTCCAGTTGGAAATGCCGGAAACATCACGGCATATTGGAAGGGCTATAAGGAGTACTTCAAAGATTCAATGGCCGCCAGGTTGCCTGCGATGTATGGGTTTCAAGCTGCAGGTTCCGCTCCAATAGTAAAAGGTAGAATCATTACCAACCCAGAGACAATCGCAACAGCTATCCGAATTGGTAATCCAGCTTCCTGGAGCCAAGCTGTCGATGCGCGCGATTCTTCTGGTGGCGTGATTGATTCGGTAACCGACAGAGAAATTCTTGCTGCATATCGATTAATCGCAGCCAAAGAGGGAATCTTTGTTGAACCCTCATCGGCAGCAGGTTTAGCTGGATTGATTAAATATAAGAAGGCTGGAAAATTGCCTAAGGATAAGACAATTGTTATTACAGTAACTGGACATGGGTTAAAGGATATTTCTCACGCCTTGGAAACAACTAAGAAACCAGTCGTCGTTCCGGTCAATGTAAAAGCAGCTGCAAAAGCTTTAGGCTTGATTTAACATGAAGCCAACTTTTAAAGCACAGGCTGTGCAGGTGCAGGTACCTGCGACTAGCGCAAACTTAGGCCCCGGCTTTGACAGTCTTGGCTTAGCACTTGCCATGCATGATAGATACATTGCACAAGTATTAGATGATCAGATAATTGATATCGATGTCTCTGGTGAAGGTGCGGATGTTTTGCCCAAGAATGAAAAGAATTTAGTAATCAAATCCATGTACAAGGGCTTTGAATTTTTGGGTGGCAAGCCCCGTGGCATTGCTCTGCGCGCTTTGAATGTGATTCCACATACTCGAGGGTTGGGTTCATCGGCCAGCGCAATCGTTGGCGGATTATCTCTTGCACGTGCACTTGTATTGGGCGGCAGCGACCTGATGGGCAATGACGACATGTTGAACTTAGCAAATGAGCTTGAAGGCCATCCAGATAATGTTGCTGCTGCAATTTATGGCGGCGCAACGGTTGCCTGGCAAGAGATTCAACATGGTCACAACGTTGCACTTTCGGTTCAATTAGAAGTTGATCCTCGGATTAGCGCTATCGCTTTTATTCCATCTACATCAGTAGCAACTTCAAAGGCCCGTAAAATGCTTCCAGAGTTAATATCTCATAGCGATGCCGTCAAGAATTCAGCTCATACTGCTTTATTGGTCCATGCATTGCAGCATCGTCCAGATCTACTCCACACTGCAACAGAGGATTTCTTACACCAGACATATCGCGCCGAAGCGATGCCAGCCTCATTTAAACTTCTCATGAAGCTGCGCAACGCAGGTGTCGCAGCCTTTATCTCTGGTGCAGGTCCGACAGTTTTAGCGCTGCACACCGGGGGATCAGATGAGGTTGAAGAACTCACGCGTGCGGCGGGAGAAGGATTTACTGTCAGCGCCTTGGGTATCGCTGGCAATGGAGCCACATTAATACAGGGCTAAATTTTGTCCTCAGGCATCTGCCCTGCTAGCATTTAGGCATCTGCTTGACCTTTTAAATCGGTCAGTAACACATCAGATAGTTCAAGAAAAATAATCCACGGTTTTTCGGGTTAAAAAACAGACCCGAATACCAATAGCGAAAAGAAACAGATGACAACAACAGAAGAGCCAGTACGTTCACAAAGTCCAGAGCTTGCCGCAATGACGCTACCAAAATTGAAAACTGTCGCAACACAGTTAGGTGTCGATGGCGCAGCCAAGATGAAGAAGGGCGAACTTGTCGAAGCGATTGCCGACTTACAAGCTAAGAATCGTGAAGCAGCTAAAGCCGAACGTGAGGCCCGTCGTGAAGCGCGTAATAACCGCAAGAAAGAGAGCAAACCGGCAGCTAATGCCGCACAGGATTCAGATGATGCCCCAGATGATGATGCGCCATCAAATAACAGCGATCGCGGCAGTCGCCACGATCGAAATGATCGCACTCGAGGTCGCAACCGTGATCGAAACAATCGTGACCGCGCCCCTCGCGAAGAGCGTGAACCAGTTCTCAGTGAAGATGATGTTTTAGTACCAGTAAGTGGCTTGCTAGACATACTTGATAGCTATGGTTTCATCCGTACAACGGGTTATTTACCAGGACCAAACGATGTCTATGTAACCTTGCAGCAAGTTCGTCGTAATGGACTTCGAAAAGGTGATGTAGTCACAGGTCAAGTTCGTCAACCTCGCGAAGGTGAGACTAAGCAGAAGTTCAATGCACTCATTACTTTAGAAACTGTCAACGGCATGAGTCCAGATGAGGCACGTAATCGTGTTGAGTTCGGCAAGTTGACACCACTGTATCCGCAAGAGCGTCTGCGCCTTGAGACAGAGCCAAATGTTTTAACAACTCGTGTTATTGATTTGATTGCACCAATCGGCAAGGGCCAACGCGGTCTAATTGTTTCTCCACCTAAGGCTGGAAAAACAATGGTTCTGCAGTCAATTGCGAATGCGATTACTACAAATAACCCAGAGTGTCACCTAATGGTTGTTCTAGTTGATGAGCGACCAGAAGAAGTTACAGATATGCAGCGTTCAGTAAAGGGTGAAGTCATCGCTTCAACTTTTGATCGCCCTGCCGATGATCACACAACGATTGCAGAGCTTGCGATTGAGCGCGCGAAGCGACTTGTCGAGCTCGGCCACGATGTTGTGGTGCTACTTGATTCGATTACACGCTTAGGTCGTGCATATAACATCTCCGCACCTGCATCGGGCCGAATTCTTTCTGGTGGTGTCGATTCAGCTGCGCTATATCCACCTAAGAAATTCTTTGGTGCTGCGCGCAATATTGAAGATGGTGGATCTCTAACGATTCTTGCAACAGCTCTTGTTGATACCGGCTCTCGTATGGATGAAGTTATCTTCGAGGAGTTCAAGGGAACTGGAAATATGGAGTTAATCCTTGATCGCCGTCTTGCAGATAAGCGAATCTTCCCGGCCGTTAACGTCGTTGCATCAGGTACTCGCAAGGAAGAGATTTTGATGGGCTCTGAAGAGCTCAACATTGTCTGGAAACTTCGCCGAGTTCTGCATGCACTAGAGCCACAGGCAGCCCTCGAACTTCTCCTTGAGAAGATGAAGGGCACCAAATCAAATGTCGAGTTCTTGATGCAGATTCAGAAGACAACTTCTGGCCCTGATGACAGCAAGTAATTAGGTGTAAATTTCATAAAAGATGGGCTTAGCCCCTACTCTTATCCACGTTAACCAGTCCGTTTGGTTCACTCGCTAGCCGAGATCCAAACTAAGAAAAAGGGAAGAACTATGAAGCCAGAGATCCATCCAGAGTACAAAGAGACCCAAGTAACTTGTGGTTGCGGCGAAAAGTTTGTTACTCGCTCAACAGTTGCCAGCGGTTCAATCTACGTTGAAGTCTGTTCTGTCTGCCACCCGTTCTATACAGGCAAGCAGCGCATCCTTGATACTGGTGGTCGCGTGGCTAAGTTCGAAGAGCGCTTCGGAAAAAAGACAACCGACGCTAAGTAGCTTTTTAAAGAGACCGCATCGCAGCCTTAACGGTTGCGGTTGCGGTTTTTTTATTTCTCGAATTTTTTATAAATAAGAATTAAGAAAAAATCTGTAAACGAAGAGTGAAGGGAGAAGCCAGATGAGCAATGATCGTTTTGCATCAGCACATGAGATGGTTCGCGAATACGCCGAACTTGAAGCAAAGATGGCCGACCCTTCAATCCATGATGATCAGGCGAACGCCCGCAAACTCGGTCGGCGATATGCCCAATTGGGACCTGTTGTTGCAGGGTTTAAGGCGTGGAAAAGTGCCGAAGATGATTTGCTAGCGGCTAAAGAGTTAGCACAAGCAGATCCCGACTTTGCAACGGAGATTCCTGGATTAGAGGCCGAAGCTGTTGCAGCTGCAGAAAAGTTAGAGGAGTTATTACTTCCGCGCGACCCTAATGATGATCGAGATGTAATTTTGGAGGTCAAAGCTGGTGCTGGCGGGGATGAGTCAGCAATCTTTGCCGGTGATTTGCTTCGCATGTACATGCGATATGCCGAAAAACATAATTGGAAAGTTGAAGTTATCGATGCCACCGAAAGTGAAATGGGCGGATACAAAGATATCTCTGTTGGTGTTAAATCAAAGGGCGTACCTGCACTCGGTGAATCACCATATGCTCGCCTGAAATTTGAAGGTGGCGTACACCGCGTGCAACGCGTTCCAGAGACTGAGAGTCAAGGACGTATTCACACATCTGCAGCAGGAGTCTTGATTTTGCCCGAAGCCGAAGAGGTCGACGTCGAGTTGAATATGAACGATGTACGCGTTGACGTGTATCGCTCATCAGGACCGGGCGGACAATCAGTAAATACAACAGACTCTGCAGTACGTCTTACACATATACCTACTGGAATTGTGGTCTCTTGTCAGAATGAAAAGAGTCAGTTGCAAAATAAAGAGTCAGCGCTTCGTATTTTGCGCGCACGTATGTTAGCTGCCGCGCAAGAGGCACAAGAAGCCGCTGCATCGGCCGAGCGCAAGAGCCAAGTGCGAACCGTTGATAGATCAGAGCGAATTCGCACTTACAACTACCCAGAAAATCGTGTTAGCGATCACCGAGTTAACTACAAGTCCAATAATCTCGATGCAGTCCTCAACGGTGATCTCGATGACATGATTCAAGCTCTCATCGATGCCGATAAAGCTGCACGCTTGGCCAATACAAAGTAAAAAGTATGGAGATAAAAGCGCTATTACGTGATGCAAAACTGCAGTTATCTCAGTCAGGAATATCAGAAGTCGATGCTGAACATTTAATGGCACATGTTTTAGGTCTTTCGCGAATGGATTTACATAATCCAGTTCTCCTGGAATCGACAGTTAAAGGGATAAATGACATTGATGTTATAGAAGATCAGTTTTTTACTCTTCTAGATCGCAGAATTGATCACGAACCTCTTCAGTACTTGACGGGATCTGCCCCATTTCGTTATCTAGAGATTGCAGTTGGGCCGGGAGTATTGGTTCCAAGGCCTGAAACAGAACTTTTGGTTGATGCAGTATTAACCCATATTAAAAATCTCCCAGCGCCAGTAAGCGTAATTGATCTAGGTTCAGGTTCGGGAGCTTTGGCGCTAGCGATTGCAACTGAGGCACCAGATACACGCGTCATAGCTGTGGAGAAATCTCCAGATGCGATTTACTGGCTCAAGAAAAATGTCTCAGTCATCGCTGAAAATGTCCGTGTTGTTGAAGGCGATGTCGCCGATGTCTTGCCCGGAGTCAAGTGCGATGTTGTTATTGCTAACCCTCCCTATGTTCCGGATTCACAAAACCTTCCCCGAGATGTTGCAGGCTTTGAGCCGCATATAGCTCTCTTTGGTGGCCCAACTGGAATGGAGCTGCCGAAGATTTTCATTGCAGCCGCCTCGCGATTGCTTAAATCAGCAGGAGTATTAGTGATCGAACATACCGAAGAACAAGGCGCAGCTATTGCCTCCGAGCTAGCCGTAGATTTCGAGGATATTGCCCTTCATAATGATCTAGTTGGACGCCCTCGGTGGACAAGTGCGGTGAGGAGGTAACCATGGGGAAAGAGATTGATCTAAAAAAGGGTGAGATTTCGCGACATGTAAAAAAAGCTTTGAAGGCAATCTCTGATGGCTACATCATTGCAATTCCACTTGAGCATAGTTATGCATTTGCTTGCGATGCTTTCAATCAAGATGGCGTTCGTGCGATGCATGTTCTGCGAGGTGATCCTTTGTTTACAGCAGCCCAAGTTTTAGTTGGAAGTCAAAAAACCGCCCAAGGTGTTGTTCGAAATGTAACCCCTGAAATTTCAGCACTGATGAAAAAATTTTGGCCTGGAATGTTGTCTATGAATCTCCGCCCTCAAACTGGATTGAGTTGGGACTTAGGAGATGCAAACCAGCTCGATCAAGTAAGTATCCGAGTTCCAAAGAGCAAGTTTGCTAAAGCTCTTCTGGCAGAGAGTGGCCCCTTGGCCGTGGGGAGTGCGGTTCGAGTGGGCCGTCCTACACCTAAGGCCCTCAGTGACATATTTGTTTTAGACTCAGATTTAGCGATGCAGTTTAACTATGGAAATCTGCGAAAAGGCTCGCCGACAACTGTAGTTGAGGCCGATGAAACAGGTGTTCGCGTCCTGCGAGTTGGAGCGATATCGCTGGAGGAGATTCAAAGTATCGTGCCAGGAGCAACCGCGCTATAAGATTGCGCTATGTCTACTTTCTATGGCCCTGATTTTGACGCACTAACCAATCAAGATCCGCAGATTGCTGCAGTTCTTTTATCGGAACTCAAGCGACAGCAAACAAATCTGCAGTTAATTGCATCGGAAAACTTTACTTCGCGTGCAGTCCTAGCGGCCATGGGATCATCGCTATCAAATAAGTATGCAGAGGGCTATCCAGGTAAGCGCTATTACGGTGGATGCGAAGAGGTAGATAAAGCTGAATATCTTGCAATCGAGCGAGCAAAGACGCTCTTTGGTGCAGATCATGCCAATGTGCAACCTCACTCCGGCGCAAGTGCAAATATTGCGGTGTATCAAGCTTTTACAAAACCTGGTGACACCGTTCTGGCTATGTCGCTTCCACATGGTGGCCATCTAACGCATGGTTCGGCAGTGAATTTTTCTGGCAAGTGGTTTAACGTCGAGTCATATGGTGTGCGAGCAGATAATGAACTCATCGACTATGACGAGCTTCGAGATAAGGCCATTGCAACTAAACCAAAGATGATTTGTTCTGGAGCAACTGCTTATCCCTCACTTATTGACTTTGAAAAAATCCGTGCAATCTGCGATGAAGTTGGCGCAATCATGTGGGTAGATGCTGCCCACTTCATCGGACTCGTTGCTGGCAAGGCGATTCCATCACCTGTCCCATATGCCGATGTCGTCTCATTTACTACTCACAAAGTTTTACGTGGACCACGCGGCGGAATGATTTTGGCAAAGGCCGAGCACGCTAGCGCAGTTGATAAAGCAGTATTTCCTGGAATGCAAGGCGGACCCATCATGTCGGCCGTTGCCGGAAAAGCTGTTGCATTAGCTGAATGCGCAACTGCTGGATACCAAAAGTATGCAAAGGACGTCATAGTTAATGCCCAAGCGTTAGCACACGCTCTTGAAGCCGAAGGAATGCGCGCAGTTTCTGGTGGAACACAGACACACCTGGCGTTGATGGATATTCGAAGTACTGGTGTAACTGGAAAAGTTGCGGATGAACGATGCGGCGCCGCAGGAATAGTTATGAACAAGAATTCAATTCCATATGATCCAGAGAAGCCTGGAATTACAAGTGGAGTGCGTGTTGGAACACCTGCGACTACTACACAGGGTATGGGTGTCTCAGAGATGCAGCAGATTGCAAATCTGATCGCACGAGCAATTGCAAGCGATGATGCTGCAGTGCATGCATCAATCAAATCCGAAGTGCATGCAC
Source organism: Actinomycetota bacterium (assembly GCA_009699165.1). GTDB lineage: Bacteria > Actinomycetota > Actinomycetes > Nanopelagicales > Nanopelagicaceae > Planktophila. The sequence goes on from WLOR01000027.1 coordinate 12,579, forward strand.
TAACTGCGCGCTTTCCAATTTATCAGGCGTAGTTGATTCATGCGCGAGTATTTAGTAACTCTGCTTATTTCAGCGGCACTGTGCTATCTGACGACTCCATTAGTGCGCAATCTAGCAATCCGCTATGGAGCAGTAGCTGCTATTCGAGGTCGAGACATTCATACGACACCTACAGCGCGTTGGGGTGGGGTCGCGATGTGGATGTCGATGGCAGTGACTTTCCTCATTGTCAATCATTTGCCACTCGTCGGGAAATCTTTTGGTCACGAATCCCAGGGTATTTTTGTAGCTGCAACAGTTATTGTTTTGTTGGGCATGGCCGATGATCGCTTTCAATTAGATGCCCTGACAAAGCTTGCCGGGCAGGTCTTTGTGGCCTCTATTTTACTTTTGTATGGAATCCAAATCTTATGGCTGCCTATTAACGGTGTTATTACGCTTCCACCAAGTATTGGTCAATTAATCACAGTGCTTGTTGTCGTTATAACGATTAACGCCGTTAACTTTATCGATGGCATGGATGGACTTGCAGCCGGAATCGTAGCTATAGCCGGAATTGCATTCTTTGCTTTTGCTTATCTATTAGCCGTTGACTACGGCTTTAGTCGCGCCGGCGCACCATCATTGATTACTGCAGTGCTTGTTGGAATATGTATCGGTTTCATGCCACATAATGCTCACCCTGCGCGGATTTTTATGGGGGATAGCGGTTCGATGTTTCTTGGACTCCTATTAGCATCGGCGGCAATTACATTAACCGGACAAGTAGATCCGAATGCCATCTCTGCCGAATCATCTGGACCAACCTTGCTTCCTTTGTTATTACCATTTGCAGTCCTTGCTATTCCACTGGCTGATTTATTACTTGCAGTTGGACGTCGAGTCAGGGCTGGAAAATCTCCCTTTGCACCTGATAATCAACATCTGCATCACCGACTTCTAAGTGCCGGAAACTCGCAGATTAAAACTGCATTCATTCTTTATTTGTGGACTGCAACGATTGCATTTCCAGTAACAGTTTTAGCTTTTGCGCCATGGTGGGTAGCTGTGCTCACCGCAGTTGTTCTCATCCTCACAACAATTGTGGTCTCAAAGCAAAAAGTTAAGGCGCTGGTATGAGTAGCAACGAAAACCGTTTATTACGAGGTGCATTTTTCCCAACTCTTGCTGCGAGCGTGGTTGCAATCGCAGGCTCAACCGTATTGAGAGGGACAAGTGGGTTTTATGGAGCCCTCCTCGCTCAATTTGTTGTTGTGATCTTCTTTATTATTCACATCGCCGTTTCTCGGTTGACTCGGAATCTAGATCCAATCTCAACGATGGCGATGGCGCTTTTTTCCTACTTCGCAAAGTTATTTGCCTTGGGGCTCTTACTATGGGCGATTGCCAAATTCACAGATCGCTCCACAATCGACCGTACGAGCTTTGGGATTACCGCAGTTGTGCTCACAATCGCCTGGCTCTGGGGCGAGATTGCCAGTTTCATGAAACTTCGCCTACATTTACCTCTCCCCGACACGAAAGCCTAAGGAGCCGGTCATGGCAAAGCGCGAAGAGAGTGCGATGTGGTCAATCTTTGGATACCTCCTTTCTGGCCTGCTTTTTTGGGGAGGAGTTGGCTACGGCCTCGACCACTGGCTCAACAAGGGCTACTTCACCCTCATCGGCCTCTTGGTCGGCATAAGCGGGGCGATCTACCTCGTCTGGCTGCGCTTTGGCCGAGAGTGAGCCGCCCCACTTTTTCCTAGGCTTTTTTCCGGGTTTTCGATTTCTCAACCTAGGTGCCTCTGCCATAGGGTTACGTCGTCTTAACTTCCCCGTTATAGCCAGCGTTTTCAACATTTGAAGGAGTTATGCGTGCGCGAGTTACTGCGTTCTGGCACAGGTGGTGGCTTCGTCCCACCAAGCAGCTCTGACTTCGAACTCCCACCAATCTTTGGTGACAACGCTTACACAACAAAACCAATCTTCTTAGTTTTCTTATCAGTAATTCTGATCTCAGCATTTTTTATTCTTGCATCACGCAAAGCAGCGATCGTTCCATCAAAACTTCAGTTCGCAGGTGAATCTGTTTATAGTTTTGTTCGCAATGATTTAGCAAAAGATGTTATCGGGCATGACTTTCTGCGCTTTGTTCCATATTTATTTACACTCTTTACTTTTATTTTAGTTAACAATTTGTTTGGAATTATTCCGCTTCTTCAGTTCCCTTCAATGTCTCGAGTTTCATTTCCTTACGTATTAGCACTGACTATCTATGTGGTTTTCCACTACGTAGGAATTCGCAAACAAGGTGCCTTTAAATACTTTAAAGAAATCATGTTCATGCCAGGCGTTCCTAAGGCCGCATACATTCTTATTACTCCGCTAGAAATCTTGACGTTTTTTGTTGTGCGTCCACTCACGCTCTCACTTCGTTTATTTGCAAATATGTTTGCGGGCCACTTGTTGTTGCTCGTTTTTATCTTGGGCGGAGATCATCTGCTACAAGGCGTAATTGGTTTGAAGTTGATTAGCCCTTTTGCCTTCGGTATCGGCATTGTGTTGACCTTCTTTGAATTCATGGTCCAATGCTTGCAGGCGTACATCTTTACTCTGCTCGCAGCTCTCTACATCGCCGGCGCCCTTGCCGACGAGCACTAATAGGAA
>WLOR01000028.1 GCA_009699165.1 Actinomycetota bacterium
CTGGACCGACCCATGACGCAGGAGTCGCAGCAGAAGCTGGACTAATAAATGTGATTGCTGATGTGCTAAGTGCAAGTACGCCTAGCGCAGAAATCACTTTGTACTGTATTTTCATGTAAACCCTTCCTAATTGGTATTTCTTTTGATACCCGATAGTCATATGTTCTATCGGGAACTCCGTGGGTCGAGCGCATCTCGAATACTGTCACCGAACAGGCTAAATGACAGAACTAATAGAAATAGTGCAAAGCCTGGGATAAATGTAAACATTGGATCTACTGAATAAAATGGAACGGATGCTAAAAGCATTGCTCCCCAGTCAGAGGTTGGATCGATGACTCCAGCGCCTAAGAAAGTTAGTGCCGCTTCGGCCGTTATATAAGTAGGAATATTCAAAGCAACAGTTACTAAAATCGGTGCCCAGAGATTAGGCAAAATTTCACGGAAAATTAAATGCGTTCGTGATGCACCTAGCGCGCGCGCTGCTTCAATGAATTCTCGCTCTCGCAGTGAGATTACTTGGCCACGCACAATTCTGCCTATGTATGGCCATCCAAACATTGCCAAGATAAAAATCATGGCGGGAATGCGAGTTCCATTTCCTTGCGGAAGGCCCCAGCCTTGCGTTACGTCTTCAAGTACTGGCATTACAGCAAGTGCAAACAAAATTGATGGGAAAGATAAGACAATCTCCATTGATCGAGAAAGCACTAGGTCAGTTTTGCCGCCAAAAAATCCAGAGAACAGGCCAACCACGACACCTAAAATCGTTGCGAGCGCAGTTGAGGACAATGCAATTATCAGCGAGGTCCGGGCGCCAAAAACAAAGCGTAAGAAAATATCGCGCCCAGTCCGTGGTTCTACTCCAAACCAGTGAGTGCCTGAAACTCCTCCCAATCGACCAAGTGGTTGTGTTCCAAACTCTTGATTGAGAGCATCCGTATGAAAAGCATCGGGAGTCGTATGCATAATCCAGGTAAATATCGGAGCAAGTATTGCTAACAAAATAAAAAATAGAATTATGCCGCCTGAAACTTTTGCGGTTCTATCCTTGCGGATACGCTCCCAAGCCATTTGGGAAGGTGAGCGACCTTGAACGCTTGCCGGGACAACGGAAGTGGATTGGCTCATCACTTAAACTGCCCCCTGATTTCCCTCGCTTAGGGTCAAACAATAGCCAAATGGAGAGGAATTAACTACCAACCAAAAACCGCTCACTGGCAGGCTGAATTTAGCAAATATGGTGGGTACAAATATGGCCTTTGCAATCAATGAGTATTAAATCGCGCTGGGCTCCACGCGGGGCCAAGCTCTTGGTACTCCGAGTTAATCTCACTTGTGCGTTTATCTCGGTAATACTCGTCGATGTCATACCGCTTCTCATTTTTTAGATCAGCAAAAGCTAAGTTATATCCGCCATGTGGAATTAAATAATCCCCCGTAACATAAAAAATGTACCGAGAGCCATCTTGATATGGGTACGAGTCCGATGTATCCCAATCCGTTGAGTTGAAGAAATACGATCTTGATGCAGAACCGTTATAAAAGCCCTGCATAATTGCGTCGTGCTTCGTACTCTGCACACGGGTGTATAAAAATGATTTGCTATCCATTCCGATTGGATAGTAAGACGATTGACCATCACCGGCATACATCTTTACTTGCATTCCACCTCGCAATAAATAAATATCCCCGCTACGTTCAAAGAGAATGTCTTTACCGTTTGCCGCAAAATATGGCATCGAAGACTCTGGCTCCCCTCGGGTTAAATATCTCTTGCCAGATCCATCGGCCGACATAGTCACCAAGACGCCATCTTGCTTATAGATAATCGTTTGACCATCGGGCGAAAATTTTGGATCCTCATCGCGAGCGCCGTTTGGGCCTGTCAGATTCTTAGGCTCTGCCCAGCTGCTGCCATTCCAGGTTGAAGTAAAAACATCCCAATCATTCTCGGCTAGCCCAGATGCCGACCCCATAAATGTAATCATCTGGCCATCGGCTGAAAAGTGGGCGTTAATGGGTGAAATCATCGAGCTCCAATCACGCCCCACTTGCGTGAGCTCGCCCGTTGGCAGGTCGATCATCCACATCGTCGCATCCCAGGACTGATAGTCGGTATAGCGGTGATAGATAAGCGTGCCATCGAGTGATGGAGTATGCGGGCGCTGGCCAAAAATCCAGATACTGAGCAGGACAAGGACTAAGCCCAACGAACCAGCCGCGACACGCCTTTGCATAATGCCTCCGTATAGGGGGTTGACGATACTTGAAAACTCTGTAAGGTAACCTAACACAAAGCGGTAGGTTTCCTAACACAACGGCGTGGGCTATTTGTGGACTTACCCAAGTAATGACAGGAGTAAAGATGATGAAGAAACGTTTGTTCGCTTCATGTGCAGTTATCGCTCTCGTTGCATCAAGCCTTGTTGCAGCAACTAGCGGTGCACAGGCTGCATCACGTGAGGTAACTGTTTGGTCGCCATATCAGGGTGGAAACCTTGAGATGTGGAATGCGGCAATTAAGCGTATTGAGGCCGCTAACCCAGGCCTTAACGTCACATCAGTTGGAAACATCGATATGGCTAAATCACTGGCTGCAATCAACGCCGGTAATGGTCCAGATATCTCTGTATCAAATGGAAATGGAAACCTTGGCTGGTTCTGCGGAACTGGCGCTTGGCAAAAACTTAATACTTTGATCGCAGGATCAAATGGAATCAACATGAAGGCAACTTTCAATGCCGCATCTGTTGCATCCTCAATCTCTAATAACGTGCGTTGCGCACTTCCTTTGTACTCTGAGGTCTTCGCGTTCTACTACAACAAAGATCTCTTAGCTAAAGCTGGATTCAAGAATCCACCTAAGACTACGACTGAACTTCTTGCATACTCACAGAAGCTCACTACATTCAATGATGACGGAAGCATTAAGACTGCTGGCTTCTTGCCATGGGCTGGTTACTACGGCTTCGATATGGATTCAATGTGGCTTGGTCAGATGTTTGGTGCCAAGTGGTACGGCGGAGATCAAAAATCTGCCTTCTCATCAGATATCCGTTGGGCCAAAGCATTTAACTGGCAAAAGGATTTCATCGCCAAGGTTTACGGTGATGGAAACTTTGAAAAGGGTTCAAAACTTCTCACTAAGTTCGTTGCCGCCCGCGGCGGTGAATGGGGAACAGACCATGACTTTATGACAGGTCGCGTTGCCATGAAGTGGGATGCAAACTGGATGGCACCAATGTTCTGTACTGGTGATGACTGGACTATGGCCGATAAGTGCACAGCGAAGGTCAACTTTGGTATCACTGGATTTCCGGTATCACCAGATAACATCTCAGCTTACGGTTCAGGTGTTGTTGGCCAGGGACAGATGGGTATCTCAAAGGGCTCAAAGAATGTAAAGGATGCATGGATCGTCATGAAGGCACTTGCAACCGATACAAAGCTTGCCGCTGCCTGGGATGCTGCAAATGGTGCACCATCTTCACTTCTAGCTAAGGCTGCACGCCCTGCAAGCTACCCAGATTGGTACCAACCAATTTACGACGTAGTTTCAAATCCACGTACTGCATATCACACCGTTAAGAACACTGGCGAGCACTTGGAAGAGTCTCTCGTTCAGAACTTGATGGCATCTTGGCAGGCCGGAGATACTTCAAATATCAAGACCGCTCTATCTGATTTGGCTCAAAAGGTCGATCAAATTGTTGCGAGAAATAACTAGTAACTAACTCCATGTCAATTACGAGGGACACAGCAATCGCCCCCTTCTCTAAGAAGGGGGCGATTGCTCCACCGCGCAAGAAATTAAAGGTTCCTCGTCTCTTTATCTTTTTGTGCTTATCGCCTTGGCTATTTGGAATCATTTTCTTTACCGCATACCCAATGATTTCAAGTTTCTATCAATCATTTACTAAGTTCAACTTGATTGAATCACCACAATGGGTGGGCTTGGATAACTTTCATCGCATGTTTTTTGAAGATGATGATTTCTGGAAAGCTTTAAAAAACACAATCTGGATTTCAGCTATAAGTATCCCGCTACGAATCTGCTTTGCGATATTTACTGCTTGGGTTTTAACTAAGCCAAAGCGTGGCAGCAGTATCTATCGAACAATCTTCTTCCTACCATCGATGGTTCCTGCAGTTGCAGGCACTATGGCCTTTACCTATATTTTCAATCCAGCGTATGGCCCAATCAACAAGTTGCTTGAAGCAATTGGAATCAAGGAGCCTCCATTTTGGTTCATGGATCCCAACTGGTCTAAGTGGGGTCTGATCCTTCTAGGTCTCTGGGGCATCGGCGACACGATGATTATCTTCTTGGCCGGCCTTCTCGATGTTCCAACCTCGCTGTATGAGGCAGCTGAGCTCGAAGGTGCATCTGGTTGGCAGTCTTTCCGATACATCACACTGCCCCTAATGACACCAGTTATCTTTTTCTCTACAGTCACTGGCGTTATTGGTAGTTTCCAATACTTCACTCAGGCCTACGTAGCATCCGGCCAAGTTAACGACTACTCACATTCTATGTACTTCTATGCAACACATATTTATTTCAGCGCATTTAAGGCCTACGAAATGGGCTATGCCTCTGCACTTGCATGGGTGTTACTGGTTATCACTTTGCTATGCACTCTTGTCATTTTAAAGACCCAGAAACGTTGGGTTCATTATCCGAACGGATCCCTCTTTAAATGAGTACCTACACACCCGAACAACTTGTTGAAATCAACGCCCAGTCACGCAAAGCCAGACGCGCTAAGAAGTGGAACAACTTTCTGCATATGGTGGGCAACCACTCTCTGCTCATAGCTCTTTCTGCGATTTTTATCCTTCCGCTCTATCTTGTTGTGGTTATCTCTTTAATGAGCAAGGGCCAGGCTGAGACTCGATCCTTATGGCCCCACCCATTTGTATGGCACAACTACATTGAAGTCTTCACGGCTGTTCCATTTCTTAAATGGACACTGAATACACTCTTTGTTTCTATTATGGGAACAATAGGAACCGTGGTTTCTAGTGTTCCACCTGCATATGTTTTATCGCGCCTGCAGTGGAAAGGACGTCAAACCACTTTCTTGATCATCTTGTCAACGATGATGTTGCCTGGACAAGTAACGATGATTCCGGTCTACATAATCTTCTCTAGACTGCATTGGATTCCATCCTTCTTGCCATTAATCGTTCCATCGTTCTTTGCAAGTGCATTTTCAATCTTCTTATTGCGACAGTTCTTTACGAGCATCCCTGATGAGATTTCAGATGCAGCGCGAATCGATGGGTGCAATGAGTTCAAGTTAATGATGCGCATTATCGTGCCACTTGCAAAGCCTGCGATTTCGGCGATCGCCCTCTTCGCATTCTTAGGTTCTTGGAATGATTTCTTTGGTCCACTCCTTTATATAGTTGAAAATGAGGATCTTTGGACTCTTGGAATCGGACTAAATGCTTTCCAGGGAATTCACCATGTGGACACGAATATGATGATGACGGCATCGGCCTTATTTATGGCTCCTGTCATTATCATCTTCTTCTTCTCACAAAAAGTCTTTATCGAAGGCGTAACCTTGACTGGAGTTAAAGGCTAAATGAAAAAAGGCAGTTCCCCGGCTGTTCCCTCTCTGATGCGAGAAATCAATGAGCGCTCTGTGCTCGATATCTTGCGCACAGAGGGAACGCTGCATGCTGCCCAAGTTGCCCGTCTTATAGGTCTTTCAAAGCCAACTACTGCCGATATTTTGCGAACCCTAAGTGACCAGGGCCTCATTCATGAGTACTCACCAGGTGTTGATGATCCAAAGCGTGCCCGCTCTGTGTATGAAGCCATAAACGATGTCCGAGTCTGTCTGGCAATAGATATCGGATCAAGATTTATTCGCGTAGCTGTTGGGGATTTAAATGAAGTAATGCTCTCTGAGCGATCCGTCCCAGTTAAATCTCTATCACTCAAGGACTTAATCGCAGTGATGCACTCTGCAGTAGAGCAAGCTTTGAAAACAGCGGGCTACTCAATAAAAGATGTCGCATCAGTCGTCGTTGGTACTCCTGGAGTAATCAATCAACACACTGGTGTCATCTCTATTGCAGGAACAATTGGTTCACTTGATGGCGTAAATCTCTCTGCCTTAATTGAAAATGAGTTTGGCATCAAGCCAACACTTGAAAATGATATTAACCTTGTGACAGTTGCCGAACAATCTGCAGGCCACGGTATTGATATCGAGAACTTTGCTGTTCTATCTGTTGGCTCAGGACTAGGTTCTGGCTTGGTCTTAAATGGCAGACTACTGCGCGGTCATCATGGAGCAGCTGGTGAGGTTTTCTATGTTCCATTCGGAGATCCAACCGATACACATAGGAGCGCAACCAACCCATCTGGGGATTCAATTGCAGAAGTAGCGCGCCAACTAGCCAAAAAGTACAAGAAAAGCAGCTTAACTGAACCATATTCCACGATAAATATTCTTAGTGCTGCCAAAGAGGGTGACGCACTTGCCCAAGCAGTGGTTGATATTGAAGCTGAAAGAATCGCTCTTTACATAGCTTCAATCTCTGCAATCGCCGATGTAGAACTTGTAGTGCTATCTGGTGGAATCGGTCGCCAAGCAGCGTTTTTCTTGAAGCCCATTAAAGATTTAGTCTCTAAGGCTGTGCCATTTCCTCCACGAATTGAGATTTCAACTCTGGGAGATACTGGAATTCTGGTAGGCGCGTTAAGTATCGCCACAAAAATTGCCTGTGATTTTGTCTTTGAGCGCAAGAACTTCCCTGCGCCTCGTTCTAGAACAGGCTCTTTGTAAGTGAAATTAACTGTCATTGGCGGTGGCTCAACATATACCCCAGAGTTAATTGATGGTGTGATAACAAGACACCATCGGCTCCCGATTACGCATATTCATCTTGTTGATATCGAACCAACGAAACTTGAAATCATTGCGCGCTTTGCAATGCGGATGATTAAAGCGGCCAATGTAGATATCACCATAGAGTTTGGTACCGACTTGCATGCAGGTGTCCGCGGGGCAAGTTTTGTTGTCAGTCAGTTCCGAGTTGGTACCCAAGCCGCACGCCATCGTGACGAGCTGCTGGGCCGTAAATATGGATTAGTCGGACAAGAAACAGTCGGTGTCGGAGGGTTTGCAAAGGCACTTAGAACTATCCCCGTTGCCCTCAATGTTGCACGCACAATTGCGCAAGAGGCACCTGATGCAATTCTCCTCAACTTTACAAATCCGGCAGGACTCATCACGCAGTCTTTGATTCAAGAGGTTCCAGAGTTAACCATCATTGGATTATGTAATGTGCCTTGGAATACACGAATCGAAATTGCAGAGGCTCTCGGTGTCGCATCAACATCTGTCACCTTTGACTACATCGGACTCAATCACTTGTCCTGGATTCGTGGCGTACACGTTGATGGAATCGACCGCAGCGCTGCAGCTATTCAAGCCTTTCGTGGGCTAACTATTGAGAAAGGTAAGCCTGGCGACTCCCCTGCCTGGACCCAGAGTTCGATAGATCTACTGCAAGCAATCCCTAACTATTACCTTTCGTACTATTACTCTGAAAAGGCTTGGATTGATTATCAAGCACATAATCCAACTCGTGCTAGCGAAGTTATGAAAATTGAAGAGATTTTAATTGAGAAGTTCAAGGATCAAGCACTTGTGACTAAACCTGAAGAGCTCATGCAGCGTGGCGGTGCTTATTACTCTGACTCTGCCGCTGAATTAATGGCGGATATTCATAATGATGCCGGCACCATACATATTGTAAATACACTCAACAATGGTGCGGTTCCTGGTTTTCCAGATAGCGCAGTGATGGAGATTCCAGCAGTAATTACTGCTACAGGTGCTAAGTCAATAAAGACTACAGCTATGCGAAATGACATAGATGCTCTCGTGCGCAGTGTTAAAGATTTTGAAATGCTAACAATTGATGCCGCAATCAATGGTGACGAAGATAGCGCCCTCCGTGCGCTAATTGCCAACCCTATAGGTCCAGATATTTCCGATGCCCGCGATTTATGGGCCGACCTGAGAAAAGAAAATGCTGGAATGATTGGTGCATTTAATGACTAAAGCAATTCTTGGCATTGACGGTGGCGGAACAAAGACACATGCGGTGCTATCTGACCTCGAAGGAAATATATTATCAACAGCTGCAAATGGTGCTGCCAACTGGGAGCGAATTGGAATTAGTGCAGTTGGGACGAGTTTAGAAGAGTTAGTATCGAGTGCTTTATCAACTGCCAAAATCTCACGCGACGATATTGTCGCGACAACCTTTGCACTTGCTGGAATAGATTGGCCCGAAGATAAAGAGCTCTTTCAACCAATCCTTAGCAGTCTTGGCCTGTTAGGAAAAACCAACTTGGTCAATGACTCCATCGCTGCACTCTTTGCAGGAGCACCCGATGGCCTCGGGTGTGTATCAATCGCCGGTACAGGAGGCAAGACAGCTGGAAGCGACGGTGAAACTACCCTTGAAACAATGGGTATGGAGCTCGGAGAAGGTGGTGGCGCGGGCCAACTCGTGAATTTAGCTCTTGATTCAATCGCTAGAACTCATCACGGGACCGCAGATAGCACAGCCCTTTATATAGAGCTTCCTAAAGCCGCCGGCTTTAACAATCCAGAGGAGTTTTTCACTGCAGTGGCTCGCGAACGAGTGCGCCTTGATGAAAGTATTGCTCCGCTGATTTTTAAATTAGCAAATAGTGGTGATCTAGCCGCGATTGCAGTTGTTACTACCGTTGCAACACAACATGCACTCGATGTTTACGGTATCGCCTCTCAGCTCAATTTCATTGGCAAGGAAATCAAAGTTGTACGCGCTGGCGGACTTCACACTGCTGGCTGCTCTGTTTTTGATGCGACATTTGAATCCGAAGTTAAACGATTAATCAACAGTGCGCAGATTAATGTATTGGAAGTTGCTCCTGTGTTTGGAGCAGTAATTCACTGTGCTCATCAATATTTTGACGTTTTTTCAACAGAGTTTGCAAGTAATTTACTAAACGCAGCCAGAAAGGTTGAGCTCTAATGGGTGTTAAGTTAATCGGTGGTTCGCAACTACAGCATGAAATCTGTGATGCTTTTTGGACTAACCATCCTTCGGCTAACCTAGATATAGAGATAACAGCCATCAAAGCTGCTCCCATAAAATCTGAGGGCTTTACGCTTTCAGCCTCACTATCTGGCTCTACTGTCTCTGCGCGAATTGGAACCGCACGCGAGAGCTCGATCCGATATGCACTTAATGCACTAAGTCGCTGGATTCAATCTGGAGAAACATCTATTGAGTTAGATGAAGGCCCTGACTTTCCTATTAGAGGTGTCGTAGAAGGCTTTTATGGCAAGGCGTGGAGCCATGAGCAACGTCTACGCGGGTTAGCCTTATTTGGCGATTACAACATGAACACATATTTCTTGGCACCAAAAGATGTGCCGTGGCAACGCTTCAATTGGCGTGCACCATTTAACTCTGAGTTTCTTGAGCTCACAAGTGAATTGATTCAGATGGGACGCATTAACGCCGTAGATATAGCCGTGTGCGTCTCCCCTGGATTATCAGTTAAATACAGCGACCAGGACGATGTAATGGCTGTCGTTGTGCGATACAAACAGCTCTTTGATCTTGGTGCAAGGCACTTCGGTCTGTTGTGGGATGACATCGCCTGGGAGTTATCACATGAAGAAGATATTGCACAGTACGTTTCAACTGCAGCCGCTCACGCCGATTTCACAAATCGCGTTTGGGCCGAACTCGTAAAACTGGATCCTCATCTAGTTTTAACTGTCTGCCCAATGCATTACGCCGGTCGCGGGAATGAGCCTTATCTTCATGAGTTAGGCAGAACGCTACAAGCAAGAATAAATCTCATGTGGACTGGTCGAACAATCTGCTCTGAATACCTAGATATAAGTGATGCCGTTATTTTTGAGCGAACAACTCTTCGGCCTCCACTGTATTGGGATAACTTTCCGGTTAATGACGGTGGATTACAGAAAAACCTCTACATTGGTCCGGTACGTGGGCGTGAAGTTGGTCTGCACAAATACTCTGCGGGACTTGTTTCAAATCCTATGTTGCAGTTTGAAATGACACAGTTTGCGCTCTTCACAATCGGAGATTATCTTTGGAACACTGCAAATTATGATCCAGATAAATCCTGGGAAAACTCACTTGTTCATTTAGTTCAAGATTTAGCAGATCGTTTGGCTCTTCGTGCGTTCATGCGAACATCTATGGGCACCGTTGTTGGTGGAGATCCAGCGCCAGATCTGCGCGCAGTGTTTAGAAAAGGTGTAACCGCTTGGCGCTTAGGTGACCTCAATGCGGCGGGAGAAATTTTTATTTCTGCCGGCAGTGAGATGGTAATTAATCACTCTTATCTGCAACGTCCTGATTTTTCAAAACCTAAAATGATTGCTGAGATTTCACAGTGGCTAGAAAAATACCTGATTGGCGCACAGGTACTCATAGAGCTCGGAGAGATTCTTAAAAAATGTGGCTTTAATACCGAAAGAGGCTGCATCACAGGAACCGCTGCACAGGTCGCTGAGTTAGCCGCTCTCTCTGAACGTCTTCAAGCACACCGCAAGAATCTATTTGGCGATCAGATTGAAGGCCCACTTAACGAGCTAATGGCCGAGCTAGGGAGTTAAAATGTCGAGTATCAACCTATTTATTGGCGATAGCGTCACAGACTGTGGACGTGAGATCGAACCCCCTTATGGCGATGGATATGTGCGAGAGATTGCGCGCTCTGGCCTCCTTGGCGGACAGATTATTAACGTAGGCACAAGTGGCCATCGGCTAATTGATTTGGAAAACCGATGGCAGGCCGATGTACTAGATCACAAGCCAGAGCTTGTATCGATAGCAATTGGCATCAACGATACATGGCGCCGATACGATGATAACGATGAGACAACTGCGCAGGATTTTCGCGATAGATACCATCGACTTTTAACTCAAACTAAGAGCGTACTCAACCCTCAATTTGTACTGTGTGAGCCATTTCTATTGGCAGTTCAAGAAGAGATGCATACCTGGCGCGAAGATTTAAATCCCAAAATCCAAATTGTGCATGAGATGGCCAAGGAGTTTTCTGCAATCCTCGTACCCTTTGATCAACATTTCAATACCTTAGCTACAAAGATGCCAATGAGTGAGCTTGCTGAGGATGGAATCCATCCAACGGTATTTGGTCATCAAGAGATGGCGAAGTTGTGGCTATCTAGCATCACTTCAGCGTAAGTGAGCCTGTTCATTTAAACCTCGAAGTGCTCGCAGGCCATCACTTGGCCAGATCGAGAGTGTTGTAATTGAGCAAGGCGAAATATCGATGTGAAAAATAGAGTCAGATGGTCCCCCTATTGCTAACATCGCCGCAGTCTTAATAGTTCCATTGTGGCTTACAACTACTACGCGTTGGTCTGGATACATCGCAACAATTTGTTCAAGCGCTTCATCGATTCGAACCGCAACGGAGTTGTATGACTCACCTTGTGGGGGCGCAAAACCAGTCGAGCAAATCCATGCATGATAATCAGCGGGATATCTCTCCATCACCTCATCGATAGACATACCGTCCCATATACCAAAAGAACACTCAAGCCACGACTCGTCGTAGTTGACGGGCAACCCTGTTGCTCGAGAAATCGCTTCTGCTGTCTGCTTAGTTCGATTCAAGGGCGAGGCGATAATGACATCAGGTTTAAGCTCGGCAACAGCTTTGGCTACAAGCTCGGCTTGAGCTAAGCCTTGCTCAGTTAGCTCAGGGTTTAGCGGTCCATCGCCAGAAAACTTCTTCAGTGGTGTAAGCGGGGTTTCGCCATGGCGAATCAGAAAAATAGTTGTCGAACTCTCCTTCGATAATAATCTCTGCGTCAAATAATTTTTCTGGATGGCGATAATCTCTCCACCGCCTGACTTTTGATCGAGTGCTTTATTTGCTAATCGATCGGCATGCGAGTTTTCATCCCGCGGAATCCATGTATATGTAACAAGTGCTGGTGAATGTGCCGCTCGTGCATCTTGGGCCAAAGAACGCATGTCTGCATGTTTAATCTGCCAGCGCCCAGACATCTGTTCGACCACTAGCTTGCTATCCATTTTGACATCAATCGTTGCTGTTGGGTCAATTGCATTAATCGCAGTAAGACCTGCAATCAGGCCACTGTATTCGGCCACGTTATTTGTTGCGATTCCAATAAAATCATAGAGCTCAGCGATTATTGTGCCGTTTTCAGTAATAACCGTTCCATAGCCAGCGGGGCCAGGGTTACCTCGCGAACCACCATCTGCAGTTAGTAAAAAGTGACGCGCCATTTATTAAACTCCGCGCACCAAAATGCACCTGCACTCTTCGCACCGTACAACTTCATCTTCGGCTAAATCTGACATCCGCTTAAGTTCAATTGCATTGATTGATAGGTGGCAGCCATTACAAGACCCAGCAATTAATGCAGCCGCACCTGTTCCGTTATTTGTAGAGCGTATTTTTTCATACAGGGCTAGAAATTCAGGTGATATTGACGAGACAGTCTGATTACGTTCGCGAGATATTGATTCAAGTTCGTTATTGAAACCAGCGAGCGCATTCTCTTTGCGAATCTCCAGGTCGGCGATTTCGGCTGCGTAAGATGCCTCAAGCTCGCTAAGTTCGGTGATGCGCGAATTAATCTCATCAATACGCATCATCACTTCAAGTTCAACTTCTTCAAGCTCGGCTCTACGAATACCCAGAGTTCCAACTTCATGTTGAAGTTGCTCTAACTCCTTCGGTGTTGCAGATCCACTATTGAGTCGCGTTTCATCGCGGGTGATTCGAGAAAGAATCTGCTCAACATCGGCTTCGGCACGCAATAACTCACGTTTGACATCACTGAGTTCGGTCTGCGCAGCGATACGCAGGTCACGCGTGTTATTGGATTTTGTTGTAGCTGTTGCTAAAAGAGCGTGCTCTGCAAGTGTGTTGGACTTGTGATTGAGGGCAGTAGTTCTTTGGTCAAAACTGGCGATATCTAATATCTGCCGCTGATCACTTGGACTGGCCTTCATGATCAACTCCTTCACATACTTCTGGTGGGCGCTGAGGGTTTCGAACCCCCGACATTCTCGGTGTAAACGAGACGCTCTACCACTGAGCTAAGCACCCGCGTACTCGTAACGAGCACTGGGGAATCTTACTTCAGGTGTGTTGAAAAGGTAAATCGCCCTTAGAGAGCCGCGATCGCAGCCTTGTAATCTTCGATATTGCGTGCATCTCCAAGTCCGTTGACGACCTGCCAGCGCAGAATTCCCTCTTTGTCGATGATAAAGGTTCCACGAGTCGCGCAGCCACGTGCTTCATCAAAGACACCGTATGCCTTTGATACTGCGCCATGGGGCCAAAAATCTGTAAGCACTGGAAAGGCGTACTTCTCTTGATCGGCAAATGCACGTTGTGCATACATTGGGTCACAAGAGATCGCCAACAACTCAACATCGTCATTGGCAAAGGCTGAAAGATCATCACGCAAAGCGCAAAGTTCACCGGTGCATATTCCAGAGAAAGCAAATGGATAAAAAAGTAGAACTACATTTTTATCACCTTTAAAAGATGCGAGTGAAACTTTCTCACCGTGTTGGTTATTTACTTCGAAATCTGGTGCGGCTTGGCCAATTGTTAATGTCATAGCGATAAATCTACCGTTTGCTAGCCTTACGTGCCACTAGACGAGTTGCAGTCCAATCAGATGCGACAGAGATAGTAGAAGTTTGGCTAAGTCCGGCAGTTGGTGCAGCATCTTGAATATCACTTGGTTCGACATGGCCATCGCGATTTACCTTTGGAGTTAAAACCCAGATTGCACCACTGGCAGATAAGTACGTTAATGAGTCCATCAACTCATCGACTAAATCACCATCTCCATCTCGCCACCAGATAATGACAGCATCGACCACTTCTTGGGTGAGGCCATCTAAGAATTGCGTGCCCGTGATTGCCGATAATTCGTCTCGAAATTTGATATCACAGTCTTCGCGACGGCCGACCTCTAGTATCAGGTCGCCTTTCTTCATCCCCATTCTGGCTGGCACGGGCTAAGTCCACCGAATCTGGCGGGGTTTTGCAAGAGGTTCAGGGAGGTGATTTCCATTTCGACTTACTGGTCAGTTCAAGGGAGAATATCGCCCATGAGCGAAAACTTCGAAGCGCCCGATCAGATCATCGACCAGTTGGTAGATACCGACCCAGCTGAAACCGCTGAGTGGCAGGCATCCTTTGATGCAGCACTTGAGCATGCAGGCCCTGTTCGTGCACGGTATTTAATGCTGAGCCTTCTTAAGCGTGCGCATGAAAAGAACATTGGACTCTCTTCGCTTCGTACGACCGATTACATCAACAGCATCTCACCCGAAAATGAGCCGGCTTTCCCTGGTGATGAAAACATTGAGCGCCGCATTCGCGCGATAAATAGATGGAACGCTGCAATGTTGGTACACCGCGCTCAACGCCCAGGCGTTGGTGTAGGTGGACATATATCAACGTATGCATCATCTGCAGCTCTCTATGAAGTTGGTTTTAACCACTTCTTCCGCGGACAAGATCATCCAGGTGGTGGAGATCAGATATTTTTCCAAGGACATGCAAGTCCCGGAATGTATGCGCGTGCTTTTCTTGAAGGTCGTCTGAGCGAAGATCAGTTAGATGGTTTTAGACAAGAGCTTTC
>WLOR01000029.1 GCA_009699165.1 Actinomycetota bacterium
GCAGTAATTGTAACTACAAACTTAGGAAAGTATCAATTCCTACTTTAATTATTAGCGCAACAGTCACCCCTAAAAATACCTTGCGAACAAGTGTTGATCCCCCGCGAATTGCAAGGCGCGACCCAATTAATGCGCCAGTCACATTTGCAGCACCAAGTAATAGTCCTAACTGCCACAAAACTGCGCCATGAATACCGAAAACGATAATTGCACCTAAGTTAGTTGAGACATTGACGACCTTAGCTATCGCCGAAGCTGTAATAAATGCATAACCAAGGGATGCGACCAAGACCACCATTAAGAAAGAGCCAGTACCCGGTCCGAATATTCCATCATAAAAACCTATGATGGAGCCAGCAGCAACTGCAATCTGGACTCGGCGTCGGGGATGATGGCGAAGAAGTTCAATTGAACCTAAATCAGGTTTGCGCCAGGTATAAAAAGCGACAGCGATTAAAAGAATCAAAACTAAAGGTCGCATGCTTGATGTTGGGATGCGTGATGCAAGAGAGGCTCCGATTCCTGAGCCTATAAATGCAGGCAAGGCCATAGCAATAAGGATTTTCGGCTCTGGTTTTATTTGTCGTCTATAAAGTCCTGCCGCAGTTGTTGTGCCAAATATCGCAGCAAACTTATTAGTACCTAGAACCGTAACCGTCTCACTCTTGGGTAAACCGATGAGCAGTGCTGGAAGTTGAATCAAACCTCCACCGCCAGCGATTGAATCTACAAAGCCTGCAAAAAACGCCGCGCAGAGTAGAAAAATCCCTGTTGCAAGTGTTAGCTCATCCAACTCTCAGAGCCTTAATTAAGCAGTGATGAAATTGCTGAAACTGCATCGCCCAATGCAACTTCACTTTTATCACCTGTTCGGCGAACACGGAGTTCTATTTTTCCATCGGCAAGAGCTTTGCCCACTACAACAATAATGGGATTGCCAATGAGTTCGGCATCTTTGAACTTAACGCCAGCGCTAGCATCTCGACGATCATCGAGCATGACCGTAATCCCTTGTGCCTCTAAATCGCTACCAAGTTTGAGGGCGGTATCAAAAGGTAAATCCTCTTTGCCTGTTGCCACAATATGCACCTTTGCTGGTGCGATTTCTTGTGGCCAGTTCAGACCAATCTCATCACTTGTCTGCTCAGCAATAGCAGCGACCGCACGCGATACTCCGATGCCATAAGAGCCCATGGTTACAACTTGAGATTTTCCATTGTTGTCTAAGACGCTAAGTCCTAACGCCTGAGCATATTTTCTTCCAAGTTGGAATATATGGCCAATCTCAATTGCGCGATCAATAACAATCTCAGTCGAACACTCAGGGCATGCATCCCCAGCGCGCACTTCTGCAGCTTCAACATATGCATCAGGTGTGAAATCTCGGCCATTAACGACATAGCGCGCATGGCGATCTTTTTTATTAGCGCCACTAATCCAAGCAGTACCTGGTGCTACTCGTGGATCTGCATAGAGAGTAATTCCAGATTTTTTCGTATCTTGTGGACCTATGTAGCCTTTAACCAGACTTGGATGCTTAGCAAAATCAGCCTCTTCAAAAACTCGTAGTTCGTGGACACCGCCTAAGTTTTCCTGCAATCTCTTTAAATCTACTTCTCGATCTCCTGGCACTAAAACAGCGATTGCTTTTCCGTCGGCGACAAGCATTATATTTTTCAACGTATCGGCTGCGGTGTATCCGCTTCCAAATTTCTCATTCAAAACCGCCACTAACGAATCTATTGTTGGCGTATGTGGAGTATCAAGCTCTTCTAACTCTGGAACCCCGGCAGAATCTGCCGGTGCAACAATGGTTACCATCGCCTCTACGTTAGCGGCATAGCCACAGTTGGGACACAAAACATATGTGTCCTCCCCGGTTTCACATGGTGCTAAAAACTCTTCAGATTTCGATCCACCCATAGCGCCCGAAACTGCCTTAACAATGTTGTACTTCATCCCCAGCCGATTAAAACAACTGATGTATGCATCACGGTGCTTTTGATAAGAGACATCAAGACCGGCATCGTCGATATCAAATGAGTAAGAATCCTTCATGACGAATTCGCGACCTCTGATGATTCCACTGCGAGGACGGGCCTCGTCACGGTACTTAGTCTGAATCTGATAGATAGAGAGCGGCAAGTCTTTGTACGATGAATACTCGCTCTTAACCATGAGCGTAAACATCTCTTCGTGGGTTGGACCTAATAAATAGTCTGCGCCTCTGCGATCTTGGAGACGAAAAAGTGAAGGCCCGTACTCTTCCCAGCGATTTGTAGTCTCATATGCCTCGCGTGGTAGAAGTGCTGGAAAATGTACCTCTTGAAATCCTGCCTGATCCATCTCTTGGCGAACTACGTTTTCGATATTGCGAAGTGTGATCACACCTAGTGGCAGCCATGAATAGATGCCTGCTGCAATTCGGCGAATATATCCGGCACGTACTAACAAGCGGTGGCTAGCAACCTCAGCGTCGGCTGGATCATCGCGCAGGGTACGCAAAAAAAGCGTAGACATTTTCAACATGGGGTGAGCCTATCCAACATCAACGGTAGGAGCACCGGATGCAACGCCAGCGGCTTGCATTTCATCGGCCAATCGCATCGCTTCCTCGATTAAGGTTTCAACAATCATCGCTTCAGGCACTGTCTTGATTACTTCGCCCTTTACGAAAATCTGTCCTTTACCGTTTCCAGATGCAACTCCTAGATCGGCTTCGCGTGCCTCCCCTGGGCCATTAACGACACAACCCATTACTGCAACACGTAATGGCACAGTCATTCCCTGCAAGCCCGCTTGTACTTTTTCGGCCAATGTATATACATCAACTTGTGCACGCCCACATGATGGACAGGAGACAATTTCAAGTTTACGTTGGCGAAGATTTAAAGACTCTAGAATTGAGATTCCTACTTTGACCTCTTCTACAGGAGGCGCTGAAAGTGAGACACGAATAGTGTCGCCAATACCTTCGGCTAATAAAATCGCAAATGCCGTTGATGATTTAATCGTGCCTTGAAAAATCGGTCCCGCCTCCGTTACGCCTAGGTGCAACGGATAATCACACTGAGCGGCCAAAAGACGATATGCCTTTACCATTGTTACTGGATCATGATGCTTAACGGATATTTTGATATCTGAAAAACCATGCTCTTCAAATAACGAGGCCTCCCACAGTGCTGACTCTGCAAGGGCTTCTGGTGTTGCCTTTCCATACTTTGCAAGAATTCGCGGATCAAGTGATCCAGCATTTACACCAATGCGAATTGGGATCCCAGCGTCTCCAGCAGCCTTTGCAACCTCTTTGACTTTGTCATCAAACTGCTTGATATTGCCAGGATTAACGCGAACTGCAGCGCAGCCTGCATCGATGGCGGCAAAGATGTACTTTGGCTGGAAATGAATATCTGCAATAACTGGGATCTGAGATTTTTTAGCGATCTGTGCAAGAGCATCGGCATCGTCCTGACTAGGCACAGCGACTCGGACAATCTGGCAGCCAGCTGCGGTTAACTCGGCGATCTGCTGAAGTGTTGCATTGACATCAGATGTAAGCGTGGTGCACATCGACTGGACGCTTACCTGTGAATCACTGCCCACTCCGACTTTTCCCACCATTAACTGCTTGGTCTTTCGACGTGGAGCAAGGGTTGGTGGCGGAGCGCTTGGAATACCTAAATCGACCATGTCGCTATTCTGCCGTAAGAATCGCCTGCGCGCTAAAGATTGAGAACGACTGGATTGACGATATCTGCCACAAGCAAGAGAACTGTCAGCGCAGCCAAGATCACAAAGACCACCATCGTTATCGGCGTTAGAACCGTGACATCAATAGCTGCAGGACGGGGACGACCTCGCAGCCTTGCAGCAAATGCACGTATCTCATCGATGATTGCAACGGCCATATGGCCACCATCTAGAGGCAGGATTGGCAAAAGGTTAAAGAGGCCAACAAAGATATTTAAACTCGCGATGATGAGAATAAATGTGGCAAGTCGCTCCATCACAGATAGATCACCACTACCAATTGCCTGTCCGGATACTCGCGCAACCCCGACTACACCGACTAAACCATTGGCATCTCTGGTCTGGCCATTGACAGTTTGACCCCACAGAGCCGGAATCTTAGAGGGTAGCTTTGCTAGAGATTTAACACTTTCAACCAAGAAATCCTTAGTAACAATGCCTGCATTCTTGAACGAGGTAAAAATACCCGAGCGACGCACGCCTGCCTCATTAATAATTCCAAGGAGATATCTCTTCTGGCCATCGACTGTTTCTAGACGTGGCGTTGCAGTAATTATCAACTTCTGGCCATCACGCATAATCTCAAAGGAGAGCTCTTTGCCGTGAGAGTTACGGATTGTATGTACGTCGTTATACCAGTCAGTTATTTTCTTACCGTTGATGGATGTGATCTCATCGCCAACCTGCATACCCGCCGATTGCGCAGCAGAGCCCTTTATTACCTCACCGATAATCGGCAAAACCTGTGTTGTTCCAACGGCGGCAAAAAGTGTGAAGAGAAGTACGTAACCGATGACAAAGTGTAGAAATGATCCTGCACCCAAGACAACTAGTTTTCTTCCAGAGCTTGCGCGGTAGAAAGCTCGCGATTCTTCACCCTCTGGCATCGAATCTCGTGGGGTCATGCCCTCTATGCGACAGTACCCTCCTGCCGGGATCGCTTTGATTCCGAACTCAGTTTCACCTCGTTGGCGAGAAAATATCCGTTTACCAAAACCCAAGAAAAACTCTGAGACCTTCATGCCGTAGTGTTTAGCCGTTAGATAGTGCCCAAACTCGTGAATCATTACAGAGATAAGTAGGGCAACGACAAAGGCGAGGATTCCGAGAATCTGCATTATGGGGCCAATCGTAATAGGTATTCATGAGCTAGGGCTCGAGCATTATCTTCGACATGACTGACATCGTCTAAATCACGAAGCGGCGATGGCGCATTAACTAATCCAACAACTGATTCAACCAGAGGAATAATTGAGGTAAATGCGATTTTTTCTGAGATAAAGGCGGCTACGGCAACCTCGTTTGCGGCGTTAAAGGCTGTAGGCATAGCTCCACCAAGTTCGCCGCAGTGTCTGGCTAGGGCGATTGCTGGAAATTTGGCCGTATCTATCGGCTCAAAGCTCCAGGAATGTGGAGTTTTCCAATCTATTGGTTGAGTGGAATCTGCAAGTCGATGCCCAAAGTTTAAGGCGTACGAAATAGCCCCTTTCATATTTGGCGGACTTGCCTGTGCAATCGTTGAGCCGTCAATAAATTCGACCATTGAGTGAACTACAGATTGGCGATGTATCACTGCATCAATTGCGCTGTACGGCATTGAAAATAGGTGATGGGCTTCAATAATCTCTAACCCTTTATTAACAAGAGTTGCAGAGTTGATTGTTACAACAGATCCCATACTCCATGTTGGATGTTTAAGCGCTTGGGCCACCGTGACAGTACTTAAGTCATCGCGATCTACAAATGGGCCACCACTTGCAGTAAGTACTAATTTTCTAATCTCATTTTTCTTACCAGCTAATGCACACTGCCAAATCGCTGAGTGCTCCGAGTCAACGGGAATTATCTGATGCTCTCGTGCCTTTGACATGACTAAGTCACCACCAGCAACGAGTGATTCTTTATTTGCCAGCGCCAATGTGTTTCCAGCATCTAAAGCTGCAAGCGTCGGCCCAAGACCTATTGATCCAGTAATGCCATTGAGTACAACATCACACTCAATCGATGCAATCTCAGTTGAAGCAAACTTACCGCCAATGACTTTGACACCAGGTAGAGCTTGAGCAATCACATCTGCATTATTTACAACTCCAACGTACTCAACGTTAAAACCTCGGGCTTGCTCAATAACAAGTGCGGGGTTAGTTCCCGCAGAGGTAATTGCAATAACTCGAAACTGATCGGGATTGGCAGAGATAATTTCCAGGGCCTGCCTACCTATAGAGCCAGTAGAGCCTAAAATTACTACTTGACGCATTTAGCGATCCAGAAGATTTTGTGTTGGTGAATATTTCTCACCGGAACGTCTCTTTGCAATTGCACTCAGAGCTTCTAGGACAACGCGATTTGCCAAGATTGCGGTTATGTCAGCGCTATCAAATGCGGGCGCAACTTCAACAACGTCGATTCCTACAACTGGTAGCTCCAAACAGATTCGGCGAACCGATTCGAGAAGTTCGCGACTTGTCATTCCACCCGGCTCCGGTGTACCAGTGCCTGGGGCCATTCCTGGATCAACAACATCGATATCTACGGACAAAAAGACTCCGTCGCAGCCATCAGTGAGAATCGCAAAGGACTCATCGAGTACCGCATTTAATCCTCGGTGGTGAATTTCAGTCATCTCATATGAGCGCATACCCTGATCGCGCATCCAATCCAGAGTTTTAGCATCCGGCCAATAACCGCGAAGGCCTAACTGTAAAAAGCGATCTCCGCGCACAGTGCCGGTGTCGATTAAACGGCGCATGGGGGTTCCATGACCAATTAACGCGCCAAATTGATCCTCGCCTGTATCGGCATGTGCATCAAAGTGGATCATGGATATTTTTCCTAAACCACGATGGCGTGCAATACCTGCAACATCTGCCGATGCAATTGAATGGTCTCCGCCAAGAATGACTGGAATTGCACCTGCCCTAGAGATTTTTTCGGTTGCTTGAGCCAATACTTCAAGTGATGCAACTAAATCTCCGCCGGGCATCATTAAATCCCCAGCATCAACAACCTTCATCGCCTTCAATGAGTCGACGCGAAGTGCTAGATGCGGACGTTGACCATCATGTGGCAGGTAATCCCCTCCACGAATGGCTTGTGGACCAAACTTTGCACCTGAGCGATGAGAAGTACCGCTATCAATTGGCGCACCAACGATTACTACATCTGCATCAGAAAATGTCGCGGCAATATCTAAATCACAGCGATCAATGCCCAAAAATGTAAAGTCAGGCCCATACATATTGCCGTGGTTGGTCATACCTCTAAGAATAGGCGCAAAGCTTTAGGAATCGAAACCCAAACCGAGTAAGTCTAGAAGTTTGAGCCATAGGTTGCGCCTGCCCTGCTTTTCATCGGCACGGTTAATCGACCATTGAGTTAATCGGATAAAGATGAATCTAAAGGGCTCAGGTGGAAATGGCCATGGCTTCTTTCGCACCATTGAAAGTCGAGTTCGTTCGTTATCTACGCCATCTAAAAGATCCAACATCACCTGAGCGCCAAAGCGAGTTGAGCCAACGCCCAATCCTGTATAGCCCATGACATATGCGACGCGTCCACGGTAGGCCTTGCCCCAAAAAGGAGAGAAACGCGAGCAGGTATCAATTGCACCGCCCCATCCATGTGTGAACTTAATACCCTTTAGCTGCGGAAAAGTCTCCAAGAATGCTTGGGCCAGATGCGCATATGTTTCGGCATCGGATTCATACTCTTGGCGCACTTTTCCTCGGAAGTTATAGATTGCATCATAACCGCCCCATAAAATCTCATTGTCTTTAGTCATACGGTAATAATGAAATTGATTGCCAGCATCAGATAGACCTTCGCGCTCTTTCCATCCAATAGATTCGAGTTGCTCTGGACTCAATGGTTCGGTGACAAGTTGGAAGTCATAAACTGGAACAACATATTTATGAGCACGTCGCACAAGTGATTTGAAAACATTTGTTGCTAGGGCGGTTTTTTGTGCGTAGACACTTCCATAAGGAGTATGAACAATCATTCCACTACTTGTGCGCTCCAACCATTCGACGTGAGTATTTTCAAAAATCTTCACTCCGAGTTGTAGGCATGCACGCTCTAATCCCCACACCAAACGTGCTGGATCAACTAGTGCAGTTCCATCAGGATCCCATAACGCACCTTTATAAAGTGGAGATTTAACCCGTGCCTGTACTTCTTCGGCAGATAAGAGCTCTACATTGTCGCCGAAAGAGTTGCGCAGATTTGCCTCTTCAATCATTGACTTCATCTGCCAATCTTCAATGGCAACTCGAAGCTCACCGTTCCATTCAAAGTCACAGTTGATGTTATATCTCTTAATTGTGGCTTCTATTCCATCTAAATTTTCACGGCCCATCCGTTCGATGATCGCCATCTCATCTTTAAATCGGCTATAGCCATTCATGAACCCATGGGTCAGTGAATAACTACAAAAACCACCATTGCGCCCCGATGCACCGGCGCCGGTTTCACGTTGTTCGAGCACAATAACTTCGCGCTCTGGATTTTGTTCTTTTGCAAGAAGCGCCGTCCATAAACCTGTGTACCCAGCGCCCACAATGCAAAGATCCGTTGTGGCATCGCCAACCAATGTTGGATGAGCTACTGGCTCTAGTGGATCTTCATCGAGCCAATACAGTGCTGGCTGCATATGACTGAGGTGTTTGAGAACGCTGGGGTCGATGGTTGCCATCGTGCTATCCGGCCTTAACCGGAATCACCCCTTCAATCGCTAAAAGTTGGCCCGGGTCCTCCGGAACCTAACCCCATAACGCAGGTTTTCTTTTAACTCCCTGTGGTTCGCTATGGATACTGTCAGACTTTAGCGCGCTTTGCGGCGATTTACTATCTGCCCCGCTATAACAATAGCCAAAGCTAAGAAAAACATCGAGGAGCCAATGACATTTGCCTGTGCGGGAATTCCGCGGGCGGCGGCAACATAGACAAACTTTGGAAAGGTGATCAAAGTTCCCGAGTTAAAGTTAGTGATAATGAAGTCATCGAATGAGAGTGAAAAGGCCAAGAGGGCGGCTCCTGCGATTCCAGGTGCAACTAATGGCAGCGTAACTCGTCGGAATGTTTCAAGTTCGTTGGCATACAAATCCATCGCTGCCTGCTCAAGACGTGGATCAAGGCTTGCAATACGGGCTTTAACCGTAACAACAACGAATGAAATACAAAACATGACGTGAGCAATAACCGTTGGCCAAAAACCTGGGTTAATTTTGAATACCAAAAAGAGCGAGAGCAATGATGCACCGAGAACAATTTCAGGAGTAGCCATCGGCAAGAAGATAAGCAAGTTTGAACTTGAACGGCCTTTAAATTGGTAGCGCCCGATTGCAAAGGCGATCATTGTTCCCAAGATTGTTGCAAAAGTCGTGGCCAATAACCCAATCTTAATTGAATTACCAAGTGCGTTACAGATTTGTGGAGCACCGCATGGATTTTGCCAGTTTCCTAGCGTGAAGCCCTTCCAGATTAAATTACTTTTGCCTGAATCATTAAATGAAAATGCAAATGTGTATGCCACTGGAATAAAGAGATAGGTAAAGCCAAAAATCATATAAATGCGCAAGAGGTTGCGTCCAAACCAACGTGATAAACGTGCCCTAAAAGGAATAGTTGGAATTGAGGCATCTTTAACCTTTGAACTCATACCAACTCCTCCGTTCCAGCTTTGCGAATATAAAGGGTGACGAGAATAAGAATTGCCGCCATCAAAGTAAATGAAAGCGCTGCGGCAGTTGGATAATCAACGATTTTAAAGTAACGGGACTCAATCACGTTACCAATCATTTTTGTATTAGGACTGCCTAAGATTGAAGCGTTTACATAATCACCTGCAGCTGGGATAAATGTCAGCAAAGTTCCGGCAACAACCCCCGGAAGTGATAGGGGCATGGTCACTCTTCGAAAAGTTGTGATGCCATTTGCGTAAAGATCACCTGATGCCTCAATAGTCCGTGGATCAATGCGCTCAAGGGATGCATAAAGTGGCAAAGTCATAAAAGGCAAAAAGTTATATGTCATTCCAGCAACTACGGCTACGGCCGTCGATGTAATTGTGGTCTGCTGGCCCAAAATATGCAGATTACGAAGAGTGGGTACCAGGAAACCCTCTTCTCCCAAAATCTGCTTCCAGGCAATGGTTCGAAGTAAGAAAGATGTAAAGAACGGAGCAACAACTAAAACCAAGAGAATATTTTTGAACTTGCCAGATTTGAATGCGATTGCATAGGCCAGTGGATATGCAATCGCTAGTGCAAATATCGTTGCAAGGGTCGCATATACAAATGATCGAGCAAACTGTTCGCGGTTATCTATGAAAGCATTGACATAGTTACTAAAGGCGAGAGTCTGTTCGTACTGACCTGTATCTCCGCCAGATATGGGTGTCTGCGTCGATGTTTGAGCTAAATTTATAATCGGCAAGATGAAGAAGGTAAAGAGAAATGCGAAACCTGGAAATAACAATAGGTAAGGAACGCGTACCTTTGGCAAGGTAATGCTCATTACTCGTCGATCTCCTCAGGATTTACCTCTGTGCCCGCCTCAACATCTTCATCGCCGCGAAGTCCAAAAGTAAAGCTTGGCTCCCACGAGATGACAACTTCTTCACCTTTATTAAACGGTGGAACCCCATCGTCGTTTTGTTCAAAGACCATCAACTCTTGTCCCCAAGGCATCGCAACAACGTACTGCGTGCTCACGCCGATGTATGAAACATCTTCGATCCGACCACCCGTGAGGTTATTTCCGCGAACCTCGGTTCCCGTACGAGAAATTCGGAACTTCTCTGGACGAATGCCGGCATAGAGTGAGTTATCAACTGCGTGGCTTCGAGACTTTGGCATTGAAACTTTCTGACCAAAGAGATCAATTACTAAATTCTCACCATCGCCGCCATCAATTCTGCCCTTAATGAGATTTGATTGTCCCAAAAAGTTAGCAACGAATGCAGTCTCAGGATCATCGTATAAATCTGCAGGCGATCCCATCTGCTCAATCTTGCCCTCATTCATCACGGCGATAGTGTCGGCCATAGTCATGGCCTCTTCCTGATCGTGTGTGACGTGTACGAAAGTTAGACCAACTTCGCGTTGAATCCACTTGAGTTCGATCTGCATCTGTCGACGCAGCTTCAAATCAAGTGCACCCAGTGGCTCATCAAGTAGTAAAAGTGCTGGGCGATTAACGATCGCACGTGCCAGCGCAATGCGCTGCTGTTGGCCACCAGATAGCTGGGTTGGTTTACGTCCAGCTAAATGTGGAAGTTCAACGAGATTAAGTACTTTATCGACCTGCTCTTTAACGTCTTTAACACCGCGACGACGAAGTCCAAATGCGATATTTTCAAAGATCGTTAAGTGTGGAAAGAGCGCATAGTTTTGAAAGACCGTATTAATCGGACGTTGATAAGGACGTGTTGTAGTGATATCAGTTTCGCCCAAGTGAATACTTCCGACTGTTGGCTCCTCTAATCCAGCGACCATTCGCAGTGTGGTTGTTTTACCACAGCCGGATGGTCCAAGGAGTGCGAAGAAAGAGCCTTTTGGAATCGTGAGCGTCAAATCATCAACGGCAGTGAAATCACCGTAAGACTTAGTGATTCTAGTTAGACGTAAGTCGCCTCGAGCGTCGATGGGATCAATAGCCACGAGTAACCTAGTTGCCTTGAGCCTTTTGGAATGCCTCTGCCCATTTTGTTTCCTCATCAGGTGTCAATGAACGAAATACATGTAGGCGTGATGCGGTCTTATCACTTGGGAATATGTACTCACTTGTTGCAAGCTCAGGTGCGATCTTTTCCATCTCGGCCTGTGCGCCTTTCACTGGACATACATAGTTAACGTAGGCAGCAACTTCAGCGGCAACTGCTGGATCGTAGTAATAGTTAATTAACTTCTCACCATTGGCTTTTCCTGAAGCCGATGCAGTGGAAGGAATCATTAAGTTATCACCAGAAATCGTTCCGCCAGAGTCTGGAATCGCAAAATCAAACTTGCCTTCATTCTCACTTGAGAGAATGAACATATCCCCTGACCAGCCAATGACAGCAGTTGCATCACCTGACGTTAAATCTTCAGCGTATTCATTGCCTTTAACACCACGAATCCAGCCATCTGAAATTTTTGCAGCCATAAAATCGACAGCGTTCATGAATTGATCTTCAGTAACCTTCGTAATGTCGACACCTTGCGCCAACAAAATTACACCGATGGTGTCGCGCATTTCGGTAAGTACAACAATTTTTCCCTTGTTCTGTGGCGCAAAAAGCTCATCGAGTGTATGGATACCCTTTGGATTTTTCTCTGTGTTCCAACCAAAACCAGACATGATTCCCTGCCACGTTAAAGTTGATTCACGATTTGGATCATATGATGGTGATGCAAGTGAGTCTAAAATATTTCCGGCATTTGGAATATTAGCTAGATCAAATTTTTGTGAGTATCCCAAGCGAATCCAACGCGCAGCCATCCAGTCAGTTGGAGTCACAACGTCGTAGCCAATATCTTCACCTAATTTAAGTTGGGCTTGAACTTTTCCGAAGAACTCATCGTTATCGTTGTAATCTTCAAAGTACGCAGCATCGATTCCTGTCTGCGTCGTAAACTTATCAAGGGTTGGATATTTTTTAGTGTCTGCATCGAAATCTAAATACAGCGGCCAGTTACCCCAGCGCACTGTGTTCTCGGATGACGCAGCGTCACCGCCCGAACCACCACATGCTGCAAGTAAGCTGGCAGCTCCCAATCCGCCTGCGCCAGCTAAAACGCTACGGCGAGAAATGCCAGCGCCAAGGATTGAACGCGCTTCAGGTGAAAGGGATCGCTCTGTTGCCATGGTGATGTGCTCCTTAGTTATAGGTTCTGGAGTTATAGGTTCTGGCGCAAATACTATGCCCCAAGATTAGTCATGACGTGCTTAATTCGCGTGTAATCTTCAAATCCGTAGGCCGACAAGTCTTTGCCATACCCCGAACGTTTAAAGCCACCATGTGGCATCTCAGCAACGACAGGTATGTGGGTATTTATCCAGACGCAGCCAAAGTCAAAGGCCTTAGCCATGCGCATAGCTCGGCCGTGGTCTTTGGTCCACACGCTTGAGGCCAGACCGTACTCAACGCCATTTGCCTTGGCGACGGCATCGGCCTCATCTACAAACTTTTGCACCGTAATCACTGGCCCGAAGATTTCACTCTGAATCATCTCGTCATCTTGGTGTAACCCCGCAACCACTGTCGCTGGGAAGAAGAAGCCCGGGCGATCAAGGGCCGTACCGCCGGCCATCACTGTTGCGTGAGCAGGAACCCGCTCGAGGAAGCCAGAGACCCTTGCCAACTGATTGGCGTTATTGACTGGACCCAGGAATACATCTTCATCGGGAGCGCCAATCGCCACTGCTTTGGCTTGCTCAGTCAGTAACGCTACAAAATCTTCGTACACGGCCTCTTGAACTATTACTCGCGTGGCGGCCGTGCAGTCCTGGCCGGCGTTGAAATAGCCTGCGATTGCGATCGCTTCGGCCGCGGCTGGCAAATCAGCATCTGCAAAGACAACGACAGGTGCTTTACCGCCGAGCTCTAGATGCACGCGCTTGAGTTGAGTCGCAGCAGATTGTGCAACTTGAATTCCAGCTCCAACTGATCCTGTAATTGAAACCATGTCAGGGCGCTTATGTTCAACGACTGCTCGACCTGTTTCGCGCTCACCACATACAACGTTGAATACTCCATCTGGCAAAAACTCTGACATTAATTGGGCCATCCATACAGTGGATGCTGGTGTTGTATCACTTGGCTTGAGAACAACGGTATTTCCTGCAGCGATTGCTGGTGCCCATTTCCAGACCGCCATCATCATTGGATAGTTCCATGGAGTCACTTGACCAATGACACCTACTGGCTCGCGGCGAATCATTGATGTCATACCCGGCATGTACTCGCCCGCAGATTTTCCTTCGAGGTTTCGTGCAGCCCCTGCAAAGAATCGAATTTGATCGACCATAGGTGGAACTTCTTCTGATGTTGTTAAAGAAATCGGTTTTCCTGTATTTCGGCATTCAATCTCGATGACTTCACTTTGTCGATCCTCAATTGCATCAGCGATCTTTAATAAGGCGCGTTGGCGCTGGGAAGGTGTTGAATCACGCCATCCAGCAAATGCATTACTTGCGGCATTAAATGCGGCATCTACATCGGCGGCATTTGAGTTTGGCGCAGTTGCATAAGCAGCACCAGTCGAAGGATTAATAAGTGATGAAGTCTGGCCGGATGTACTCTCGACGGCTTTTCCATTGATGAAGTTCGTTAACTTGTCCATGGTTACGAGCCTACCAAGTGTAAGAAAAGGTAACTAGTCTGTTTTGGTTTTTTCTGCCGCAGCCAACTGCCCGCATGCGCCATCGATTTCACGCCCACGTGTATCGCGAACCGTAACCGGGACTCCATAGCTCTCCAAGATGCGGACAAATTCGGCCTCATCCTCGCGACGTGATGCAGTCCACTTAGAGCCTGGGGTGGGATTGAGCGGAATCAAATTCACATGCGCGTTTCGATTCTTTAAGAGGCGACCCAGTAGGTCCGAACGCCACGATTGATCATTGATATCTCTAATGAGAGCGTACTCAATCGAATAACGACGGCCCGTTCGCTTTTCATATGCATCAGCTGCCGCCAATACTTCACGAATGTTCCAGCGCGAATTAATAGGAACCAAGGTGTCACGAAGTTCATCATCTGGAGTATGAAGTGAGACTGCCAATGTAACTGCAAGGCCTTCTTCGGTTAGTTTTTCAATCCCATTAACCAAGCCAACTGTTGAGACTGTGACCGAACGTGCACTGATTCCTAAACCATCAGGATTTGGATCGGTAATATTTCGAACCGAACGCATAACAGCGTTGTAGTTGGCAAGAGGCTCACCCATGCCCATGAAGACAATATTAGA
>WLOR01000003.1 GCA_009699165.1 Actinomycetota bacterium
ACGCGTGTCATATAGAAAGCTGTGATACCAGCACCTAACAGTGTGACGCTTCCAAGGATTATTCCCTTGATGCCACCTGAGTTAAATGCAGTTTCAATAATCATATCTTTTGAGTAGAAGCCAGCAAATGGTGGGACACCCAAAATGGCCAAGTAACCAAGTCCAAATGTTGCAAACGTAATCGGCATTAACTTTCGGAGGGCACCGTATTTACGCATGTTAACTTCATCGTTCATTCCATGCATTACCGAACCGGCACCAAGGAACATTCCGGCTTTAAAGAAACCATGTGTCAGTAAGTGCATGATTGCAAATGCATAACCAACTGGTCCAAGACCAGCACCTAAAATCATGTAACCAATCTGCGACATGGTCGATGCAGCCAAAGCCTTCTTAATATCATCTTTTGCAGTACCGATTAATGCACCGAACATTAAAGTTATGGCTCCCACAATCACGACTAATAACTGCGCTGTTGGGGCTGCATCAAAAATAAAGTTAGATCGAGTAATTAAATACACGCCAGCGGTTACCATCGTTGCGGCGTGAATCAAGGCAGATACTGGCGTTGGGCCGGCCATTGCATCACCAAGCCATGCCTGCAGCGGGAATTGAGCCGATTTACCTGTTGCAGCAACAAGCAACATGATTCCGATTCCAGTCAAAGCTGCAGTGGATGTGTGACCTGCAGCTTCCTTGACTCCGGTAAATGAAACTGTGCCCATTGTTGCAAATGCAATCATGATCGCAAATGAGAGTCCCATATCGCCCACGCGGTTCATTACAAATGCTTTCTTTGAGGCTGTTGCATATGCAGGCTTCTGATTCCAGAAACCGATGAGGAGGTACGAGGCTAGTCCAACGCCTTCCCAACCAACATAAAGATTGAGGTAACTATCTCCTAAGACAAGGAGCAACATCGCTGCAATAAAAAGGTTTAGGAATGCAAAAAACCTTCGGCGATCTGGGTCATGCGACATATATGAGATTGAATAAATATGGATTAATGTGCCAACGCCTGTGATTAAAAGGACAAAGCAGATTGATAGCTGATCAAGCATTAAGCCAGCATCGATATTAAATGAACCTACAGAAATCCACTCAAATAGTTTTTGAGTTATTGGGCGCTCCGCATTAGAGCGACCAAGCATTTGCGAAAGTTGATAGAGACCAACAAAGAATGATGATGCCGAAAGTGCAGTTGCAAGCAAATGCCCCCACTTATCACTGCGACGACCGGCAAGCAAAAGTATTGCCGCACCTGCTAGTGGCAGAGCGATCAGGTATACGAGGCTAGTTGACGTCATCATGGTTATCGCTTCAACAAACTAGCATCGTCGACAGATGCTGATCGGCGTGAACGGTAAATCGTAACGATAATCGCTAAGCCAACGACGACCTCGCATGCTGCAACTACCATTGTAAAGAAGGCAATCACCTGACCGTTTAGATCTCCGTTAATGCGAGAAAAAGTTACGAATGAAAGGTTGGCTGCATTGAGCATGAGCTCGACACACATAAAAACTACGATCGCGTTACGTCGAACCACTACACCAACAGCGCCGATAGTAAATAGCAGTGCTGAGAGATAAAGATAGTTAGATGCATCCATTTACTTCTCCTCCTCCACGCTTGTATCGACCGTGCCGAGTTCGAAGAGTGATGAATCTAAGACATCTCCGCGTGCCTTTAGCGAGGCATTTACAGAGGCGGCAGCTGCAGTGCCATCTGGCAAAAGCGCTGGAACATCCACAGCATTATGACGGGCGTAAACACCTGGCGCCGGAAGTCCCGCAGTAGTTGCCAATGAATCTCCACGGAAGCGACTAATTGAAAGCTGGCGCTGTGTTGGGCGCTCCTGAACTCGCTGATGATGAGCCAAGACCATCGCGCCAAGTGCTGCAGTTATTAAGAGCGCTGATACGACTTCGAATGGCCACACAAATGTTGAAAACAAGAGTTGTGCAATTCCTTGAACATTTCCATCCGCATTTACACCTTCGACACCGACGGCAGTACGGCCAAGAGTTGCACGGCTGAGCAGTGAAACCATTAGCCCACCAAATCCAACTGCCGCAGTAATAGCAATTGGACGCAGTCCGTTAATTGTTTCGGTCAAAGAGTCAGATGAGTCAACACCGACAAGCATGAGGATAAAGAGGAAAAGCATCATTACCGCTCCGGTGTAAACGACAACCTGAACTATGCCAAGAAATGGTGCGCCTTGTGCGATGTAGAAAATCGCTAGTGCGATCATTACAAATGCCATCAAGATTGCAGAGTGCACTGCCTTCTTTACAAGCAACATTCCTAAAGCTGCTACAAAAGTAAGTGGTGCAAGAATCCAAAAAAGCGTTGCTTCAGGAGTTGCCGTCTGGCCAACTTGTAGTGCTAAATCGTTCATTTGTTCACATCCTGCGATGGATGGGCTTGGGTTACCTCACCCTTATAGTAATTAGTGTCATTCATATCTGGATACATAGGGTGCGGAGGCATCAACATGCCAGCACGTAACGGACCAAGTAGATCTTCTTTCTCAAAAATAAGTTTCTCGCGCGAATCGTCAGCGAGTTCGTACTCATTGGTCATTGTGAGTGCACGTGTTGGACACGCTTCAATGCACAATCCGCAAAAGACACAGCGCAGATAGTTAATTTGATAGACCTTGCCGTAGCGCTCACCAGGTGACATGCGGTTTTCTTCGGTGTTATCTGCACCTTCAACATAGATTGCATCGGCTGGACAAGCCCATGCACAAAGTTCGCATCCAATGCATTTTTCAAGTCCATCAGGATGGCGATTTAACTGATGGCGGCCATGAAAGCGCTCCTGGGTTGGTGCTTTGACCTCAGGGTATTCAACAGTCAGAGTCTTCTTAAAGATCTTTGAGAAGGTAACCCAGAAGCCTTTTGCTTGGCCATAAAATCCTGCAGATCCGGGCTGATCTACTTGTGAAAACTCAACTTTCTTAATATCTACATCGTTATTCTTGAAAGATTCGATCTCAGACATGATCGCCTCCCTTGTTAGTAGAAGAGACATTGATTGAGGAGATATTCATAGGTAGCTCTGGAACTGCAAAACTTGGTGCTGGTGCATCATCAACAATCGCCTTGCTCTTCTTTGACTTTGCATTTTCAAATCCAATATTGACAAGCATGACGAGTAACACCACGACGCTTGCGAAGGCCACAACGTATAAACGTGGTGCACTGTGCAGTGACATCACGCGCAATGTTGCAACGACCAAAATCCAAACAATCGAAACTGGAATTAAAACTTTCCATCCAAACTGCATGAACTGGTCGTAACGAAGGCGTGGCAATGTTCCTCGTAGCCAGACGAATACGAAGAAGAAGACTAAAACCTTTGAGAAGAACCAGATTGCAGTGAACCAGCCACCTAGCCAGTTTTCAGTGAATCCTAAGAATGGAGGTGCGTGATATCCGCCCAAGAAGAGCGTTGTTGCTAGCGCTGAAACTGCAATAATGTTGACGTACTCAGCCAAGAAAAAGAGCGCAAATTTCAGTGATGAGTATTCGGTGTGGAAACCACCCACGAGCTCGCCTTCGGCTTCAGCTAAATCAAATGGTGCGCGGTTAGTCTCACCAACCATTGAGATTGCATAGATGACAAATGATGGGAATAAAACAACTGCATACCAAGTAGTTGATTGAGCGGCCACAATGTCAGAGGTTGACATTGAACCTGCATAGATAAAGACGGCGACGAGTGACAGACCCATTGCAATTTCATATGAGATCACTTGCGCACTTGATCGAAGTCCACCCAGAAGTGGATAAGTAGAACCCGAAGACCATCCAGCCAAAATAATTCCGTAGACACCAACTGATGCAATCGCTAAAACATATAGAACTCCGATTGGCAGATCAGTAAGTTGCATTGCAGTTTCTTTGCCAAACAAAGTTACTGGGCCAGTAATTGGGATTACGGCAAAGGACATAAAGCAGGTCGTAGCACTGATAATCGGAGCGATTATGAATACGATTTTGTCAGCAGCTGCAGGGATTAAGTCCTCTTTAAGGGCAAGCTTTACACCATCAGCTAAGGCCTGAATCAAGCCAAAAGGACCAACGCGGTTTGGTCCTGGGCGCTCTTGCATGCGACCAACTAAGCGGCGCTCTCCCCATACTGAAAGCAGTGTAAGAACTACACAAAAAATAAAGACGAGTAAGGCCTTTACGGTAATCAACCAACCTGGGTCGTTGCCGATTAACTCTGCTGTTTTCATATCTTTACCACCGTAACTACTGCGCCGTGTGCAGCGCCTAGGTTTACTAGTAATTGAGATCCCCGTGAGTTACGTGGCGCCCAGATTGCATCATCATGAATATCTTCAACGAGAGCTGCAAGAGTTACTGACCCTTGAACTGTTGAAATCTTTAAGAGATCGCCGTCGGATACACCCATTGATAGCGCCCGGCTTGGAGAGATAACGGCAACGGTTTGACGTGCAGTTCCCGCTAAATTCTCTTCACCTTTTTGCAATGTTCCGAGGTCGAGCAATCTGCGCCACGAGGTAAGGATAAATCGGTCACCGTTTAATGCTGGAGATTGCGTTGAACTGTACTGCTGCATCTGGACACGAGCGCCGTCCCAGGCTCCAATTGATGCAATCTCTTTGGCCGCAGATGTGACAGTGCTCAGATTGAGCGATGTACCCATCTCTTCGGCAATCATTGAAAGGATCCGAAGATCGCTGCGATTTAGTGAATCATGAACTGCAGCATCAAATTTACGTGCGCGACCTTCCCAGTTTAGGAATGATCCGCTTTTCTCTGTAACAGCTGCTACTGGTAAAACAACATCTGCTCGTGACGTGACTTCACTTGGTGCAATCTCGAGGCAGACCACAAAAGCTTTTTCTAAAGCAGCTAGTGCGCTTTCGCCATTAGCACCATCGAGCGGATCGACACCACCCACTAGTAGTGCACCGATTGCACCAGAGTTAACGGCTGCATAAATCTCATCGCTGCTGCGACCAATTGTGGAAGGAAGCGATGAAGCGCCCCATAGGGTCGCAATATCCACGCGGGCCGCAGAGTCTGCTACTGGACGCCCGCCAGGTAATAAGTTTCCAATTGCACCAGCTTCGAGTGCTCCGCGCTCACCTGCACGGCGAGGAATCCATGCGATTTTTGCACCAGTTGAATCCGATAAGGCTGCAACTGCGGTTAATACACCCGCGCTCTCAGATGCGCGCTCTCCAACAAGAATTATTGATTGAGCTGTCAGCGCTTGGGCAGAAACCGACGCAGCTTCTTGACCAGGGGCGACTTTTACAAACTCACCGTTTAGTTTTTCGACTCCGATAGAGAGTTTGCTCGAAATTGTCGTAACTTTTAGTGCGCGTTTACGGAACTGCTTATTTAAACGCAAGAAAACAATCGGTGACTCTTCTTCGGGCTCAAAGCCAACAAGTAGTACTTGATCGGCCCGATCGATATCGCGATATGTTGTCGACGAACCAACAACGCGAGCTGCTAAGAAATCGCGCTCTTCATCGGAGGAAATCCGAGAACGGAAATCAATATCATTTGTAGAAAGTGCAATGCGAGCGAATTTGCTATAGCCATATGCATCTTCATGTGTTGCGCGGCCACCGACTAATACTGCTGCCGATGCAGCCTTGAGTCCCTTAGCCGCTGCAGCAAGTGCCTCAGGCCAAGAAGCCTCAACTAAATCACCTGCATCGTTTCGAACAAGTGGATGAGTTAATCGGTCGACAGCGGTTACATATTTAAATGCCCATCGACCCTTATCGCAGTTCCACTCTTCATTGACTGAAGCATCATCACCAGCAAGTCGACGCAGAGTTTTTCCACGACGAACATCGGTTCGCATATCGCAACCAGATGCACAGTGTTCGCATGCAGATGGAGTAGACACTAAATCAAATGGACGAGCACGGAAGCGATAGGAAGCGCCAGTTAAAGCTCCTACTGGACAGATTTGAACTGCGTTTCCAGAGAAATACGATTTGAACGGCGCCTTTTCGTAGATTCCAACTTGCTGCAGAGCGCCGCGTTCATTTAATGTGATGAATGGGTCACTAGCGATCTGTGCAGAAAACCTAGTACAGCGCGCACATAAAACACAGCGTTCGCGGTCAAGCAAGACTTGTGATGAGATATTGATTGGCTTTTCAAATGTGCGCTTAACACCTTCGAAGCGAGTCTGGCTTCGGCCAGTGCTCATCGCTTGATTCTGTAATGGACACTCTCCGCCTTTATCGCAGACTGGACAATCCAACGGGTGATTAATGAGTAATAACTCCATGACACCTTTTTGTGCCTTATCGGCAACAACTGAAGTGAGCTGGGTTTTTACAATCATTCCTGGTTCGACTGGAATTGTGCACGATGCTTGTGGCTTTGGAAATGCGCGACCGTTGATTTCAATATCAACTAAACATTGGCGACAAGCTCCGACTGGATCTAGAAGTGGGTGATCACAAAAGCGAGGGATCTGAATTCCAAGTTGCTCGGCTGCACGAATAACTAATGTTCCCTTTGGAACGCTAACTTCAAAGCCGTCGATAATTACGGTGATCATGTCGACTATCTCAGTAGTGGTCACTTATGCACCCGCCCCAACAAATAGAGTTGATGCGACTGGATCAAACGGGCATCCGCCGTGAGTTATGTGCGAGATGTACTCATCACGGAAGTATTTAATCGATGAAGTAATCGGACTGGTTGCACCATCACCCAGTGCGCAAAATGATCGGCCCAAAATGTTGTCACAAAGATCTAGCAACTTCGCGAGATCTGCCTCTGTTCCCTTGCCGGCCTCTAAATCGCGCAAGATTTGAACCAGCCACCATGTGCCCTCACGGCATGGAGTGCACTTGCCACAGGACTCGTGCTTATAAAACTCTGTCCAGCGAAGTACTGCTCGCACAACACAGGTTGTTTCATCAAAAATCTGTAAGGCCTTTGTGCCAAGCATCGAACCGGCTGCAGATACGCCTTCATAATCGAGTGGTGTATCAAGATGATCTTGAGTAAAGATTGGTGTTGATGAGCCACCAGGTGTCCAGAACTTCAATGTATGTCCTGTACGAATTCCACCAGATAGTTCAAGAATTTCGCGAAGCGTAATTCCTAGTGGTGCTTCAAACTGACCAGGGTTATTAACGTGACCTGAGAGAGAATAAAGCGTTGTTCCTTTGCTTTTTTCAGTACCCATTGACTGATACCACTCGGGGCCATTATTTATAATCGCTGGAACTGCAGAGATTGATTCGACGTTATTTACAACGGTTGGGCGAGCATACAAACCTGCAATCGCTGGGAACGGTGGTCGCAAACGTGGTTGACCTCTAAAGCCTTCGAGTGAATCTAGGAGTGCAGTTTCTTCACCACAGATATATGCGCCTGCGCCAACATGGAGAACTAAGTCAACTCCATTTCCCAAGTGCCCAGCTTTGTATGCATCTTCAATAGCTTGGTTTAGACGACGTACTACGTGTGTGACTTCGCCGCGAATATAAATAAATGCATGCTTAGCACGAATCGCATGACAAGCGATTATGCATCCCTCAACTAATACATGTGGATTGGCCATTAGCAATGGCATGTCTTTACACGTGCCAGGCTCGGATTCATCGGCGTTAACAACTAAATAGTGATCCTTATTATCTCCTTGTGGAATAAAGCCCCACTTCATTCCCGTTGGAAAGCCCGCTCCTCCACGACCGCGTAATCCAGAGTCTTTTACTAATTGAATTACTGCATCAGGATCCATAGCTAAAGCCTTTTGTGAAGCTTTATAACCACCGTGACGTGTATAGGCCTCAATGGTAAATGAGTCTTTCTCATCCCAGTGTGCAGAAAGTACTGGCGCTAACTTCGTCATTACTTGCCCTCTTTCGAAATCTTTAAACCAAGAAGTGATGGTTCGCCAGCTTGAACACCTTCATGTGCTTTTCCATCATTTATTCCTGCAAGAACTGCAGATGCTTCTTTCCAAGTAACTAAAGTATTAGGACCGCGAGTTGGTGGCTTTGGATTGCCGCTGCGCATTGAATCAACTAAATCTTTTGCTGACTCGACAGTTTGGTTGTCATAGAACTCCCAGTTAGCCATAACAACTGGCGCATAATCACACGCAGCGTTGCACTCGATATGCTCGAGTGAGACTTTGCCATCTGCTGTAACGCCATCATTTTCAACGCCGAGGTGCTCTTTGAGCCCGGCAAATATGGCATCTCCGCCCATTACGGCACACAAAGTATTAGTGCAGACACCGACGTGATATTCGCCGACCGGCTTACGTTTGTATTGAGTATAAAAAGTTGCAACAGCTGAAACTTCAGCAGCTTCAAGTGTTAAAAGTTTTGCAATAAGTTCGATTCCATCACCATTTACAAAACCGACACGGGATTGAACAAAGTGCAACAGAGGCATAATCGCAGAGCGAGAACGTGGATAACGCTTGATAATCGAATCCATGATTGCGAGATCTTCTTGTGAATATGCCATTAGCGGTCAACGCCTCCCATAACAGGATCGATGGATGCAACTGCACCGATAATGTCAGCGATCATTCCACCTTCACTCATTGCAGATGTTGCTTGTAGATTATTAAAGGATGGTTCGCGGAAGTGCATACGGTATGGACGTGTTCCGCCATCGGATACAACTTGGGCGCCAAGTTCGCCTCGCGGAGATTCAATCGCCTGATAAACCTGACCTGCAGGAACATGGAATCCTTCTGTGACTAATTTAAAGTGATGAATCAGAGACTCCATAGAAGTTCCCATGATTTCGCGAATATGGTTGAGTGAGTTTCCGAGTCCATCTCCACCTAATGCCAACTGTGCGGGCCATGCAATTTTCTTATCGGCAACCATTACTGGTGCGCCTTCTAGATCTTCTAGCTTGTCTAAAGCTTGGTCGATGATGCGCAATGACTGCTCTAACTCATTCATACGAATTAAGAAGCGGCCATATACATCGCATGTATCGGCAGTAATTACATCAAAGTTGTAGTTTTCATAACCGCAATATGGCTGCACCTTGCGAAGATCCCACGGAAGACCAGTTGCACGCAAAACTGGACCGGTGATACCAAGAGTTGTTGCACCCGCTAAATCTAAATAGCCAATTCCCTGAGTTCGTTTCAACCAGATTGAGTTACCAACTAATAGAGAAGTGTTGTCCTTAAAGTTTTTGCGCATCTGTTTTACAGCTTCGCGAATCTTTGGAATCGCACCCTCTGGCAAATCCTGTTGGACTCCACCTGGACGGATATAGGCCATATTCATGCGTAATCCTGAGATCATTTCAAAGAGATCTAAGACAATTTCACGCTCACGGAATGCAAAGAACATCGGTGAAATTGCACCGAGTTCGAGTGCACCTGTACCGAGTGCAACCATGTGTGATGAGATGCGATTGAGCTCCATCATCATTACGCGAATCACGCTAGCGCGCTCTGGTACATCATTTGTAATACCTAAGAGCTTTTCAATTGCAAGACAGTAAGCGGTTTCGTTAAAAATTGGACCTAAGTAATCCATTCGAGTAACAAATGTTGTTCCTTGAGTCCAACTGCGGAACTCCATGTTTTTTTCAATTCCGGTGTGTAGATATCCAATACCGCAACGGACCTCGGTAACAGTTTCGCCCTCTAACTCAAGAATTAATCGGAGCACTCCATGTGTTGATGGATGTTGAGGACCCATGTTTACAACAACGCGCTCTTCTTTAGTCGAACCAATCTCCTGAACTAGTGAATCCCAATCTCCACCAGTAACCGAAAAGACGGTTCCCTCAGTCGTTTCGCGTGACGGTGCGTACGGATCAAATGTTGTCATTTGTAACTCCTACGATCACTTGGCGGTGGTGTCGTTGCGCCTTTGTACTCAACTGGAATTCCACCGAGTGCATAATCTTTACGCTGTGGGTGACCCTGCCAATCATCTGGCATCAGGATTCGAGTAAGTCCTGGATGGCCATCAAAGATAATTCCAAACATGTCAAAAGTTTCACGTTCGTGCCAGTTGTTTCCCGCCCATACTTCAACAAGTGAAGGAATGTGAGCGTCAGAGTCTGAAACGCTTACCTCTAGACGTACCCGTCGATTCTTTGTCATTGACAGCAGCGGATATACAGCAACAAGTTCGCGCCCAGTGTTGTTTGGGTAATGAATTCCCGAAACACCCATGCACATTTCAAACTTTAATGAGTCGCGCAAAACCAATGAAACCTCGACCAGTTTTTCGCGCTTTACATGCAAGGTCAACTCTCCACGATCAACGACAACGCGCTCAATTGCATGAGAAAACTCAGGATATGCACGCTCTAAATCATCGGCAACTTCATCAAAATAGCCCCCGTATGGGCGCTCTGAAGATCCCGTCGAGGCAGGCGTACGAACTAGTCCGCCATAACCAGATGTATCACCGGTACCGCGAGC
The DNA here is from genome assembly GCA_009699165.1 of Actinomycetota bacterium. Classification (GTDB taxonomy): domain Bacteria; phylum Actinomycetota; class Actinomycetes; order Nanopelagicales; family Nanopelagicaceae; genus Planktophila. The sequence goes on from WLOR01000003.1 coordinate 10,447, forward strand.
GCCAAACATTCCTGATTCAGTCATTTATGCGAGCAACCCCTTCAACTGGTGGGTTGGCTTCGCATTCATAGCAGCGAGCTCAACTTCCTTAATTACATCGGCACGATTAGAGCCAAGTTTTTCAACGTTAATTTTTTCATGAAGTTTCAAAATCGCATCCATTAACATTTCAGGACGTGGTGGGCACCCCGGTAGATAAATATCAACTGGTACAACGTGGTCTACGCCTTGAACGATTGCATAGTTGTTAAACATTCCGCCCGATGATGCGCATGCACCCATTGCGAGTACCCACTTAGGAGCCGCCATTTGATCATAAATCTGGCGAAGAACTGGTGCCATTTTATTTGAAACGCGCCCGGCAACGATCATTAAATCGGCTTGACGAGGTGATGCGCGAAAAACCTCCATACCAAAGCGTGAAATATCATATTTTGCAGCAGAACCAACTGCCATCATTTCAATTGCACAACATGCAAGACCAAATGTTGCAGGCCACAATGAGTTCTTTCGCATGTACCCAGCGAGTTTTTCGACAGTTGTTAAAAGAAAACCGCTTGGAATTTTTTCTTCTAGACCCATTGTTTAATCCCATTCCAATCCGCCGCGGCGCCACACATATGCATATGCAACAAAGACAGTTCCAATAAAGATTGCCATTTCGACTAAACCAAAGATTCCAAGGAAATCAAATGTGACTGCCCATGGATAGAGAAAAACTATTTCAATATCAAAGATAATAAAGAGCATCGCAGTTAAAAAATACTTAACTGGAAAGCGTCCACCTTCGGCCGCTTGTGGTGATGGTTCGATTCCGCACTCATAAGCATCGAGTTTTGATCGGTTGTATCGTGCAGGTCCAGTTAAGGCACCTGCTAAAACTGATATGAGTGCAAAGCCAAAGCCGATGGCCCCTAGCACCAGAATCGGTACGTATGGATTCGATGTGGATATCACGAATGAAATCTTAGAGTCGTATGGCCTATGCCAATGACCGCTAGCCCTTTATCCCACTGTGAACTGCAACAACTCCGAAGGTCAGGTTTTTCCATGTCACCGAGCGCCAGCCTGAGGCCTCCATGGCCGCAGCTAGCCCAGCCTGATCGGGCCAGGCCCGGATGGATTCAGCTAAATAGACGTAGGCATCGGGGTTTGAGGCGGTTTTCTGCGCAATTGCGGGCAGGGCTCGCATCAAATACCCCATATAGAGGCTACGAAACGGGCGCCAGGTAGGGTGCGAAAACTCGATAACGACCATTCGGCCCCCAGTTTTCGTCACTCGCAGCGCCTCGGCGAGTGCTTTGGGGTAGTCGACCGTGTTTCGCAGGCCAAAAGAGATCGTTGTGACGTCAAATCTCTCGGCCTCAAAGGGGAGGTTGAGGGCATCTGCCTTGGAAAAGTTCAGATATGGCCGTGATTTTCTCCCCTGGGCCAACATTCCCTCGGAAAAATCAGTCGAAAAGACCGTGGCCCCTGCCTTGTGGAGCGGCTCTGAGGATGAACCAGGGCCTGCCGCTAGATCCAAAATCACCATGCCGGGGGCTGGAGCGATGATTTTCGTGGCTGCGCGGCGCCAGGCCTTAGTTCGGCCTAAGGATAAGAGGTCGTTGACGATGTCATATCGCTTGGCCACGCCATCAAACATCGCTGCAACCTCATCGGGATCTTTGCCGAGATTTGCGCGGGACATAGGCGCATTCTCCCTTGAAGTAGGCTCATCCACAACTTAACCTGCCGAAAGGAAGCACATGACATTTCCTGCTCACTCTTTGCGCGCAAGTGTCCTGCCACAGAGCTCTGCCATAACTAAGAGTGCATTGATCGCTGGTGGCGTCATCTTTCTTTCGGCATTAGCACAGATCGCAATCCCAGTTCCAGGCTCTCCAGTGCCGGTAACAGGTCAAACTCTCGGCGTCCTATTAATTGGAACAAGTTATGGAGCTGGAATAGGACTTGCAACGTACTCACTGTATCTACTTGCAGGAATTGCAGGTGCGCCTGTTTTTGCAGGTGCAAGTCATGGCATTGAAAAAGTTACCGGAGCTACTGGTGGCTATTTGATCGGAATGTTGATTGCAACATATTTCTTAGGACTCTTGGCAAATCGTCGAATGGATCAGAGATTTATCACTGCGCTTCCAACAATGGTATTTGGAAGTTTAATTATTTTTTCCTGTGGAGTTACTTGGTTGCACTTTTATACCGGCAGGGATTGGATCTGGGCGATTAATGCTGGTTTAACACCTTTCATTGTTGGTGAGATTTTGAAAATCGCCATAGCTGGCACTTCTCTTCCGCTTGTGTGGCGACTTGTAAATGCAAAGAAGAGATAAATAGATTTCAAATGCCATCACTTACGCCGGTAACCACCACACATCTTGGCGAGCATCTGCCACTATTGGATTTGCTTCCTGATGCAAACCCGGTGTCGTGGATTCGTGGTGGTGAAGGTTTAGTTGGTTGGGGTTGTTTTGCAACCACAACGGTTCGTGGGCCACATCGCTTTGCCGATGCTCGCACTTGGTGGTCGAAACAACTTGAAGGATTTGCAATCACCAATTCAGTTCATGGAAATGGGACTGGGCCGATTCTCTTTGCATCTTTCTCTTTTTCCTCAGATGACGAATCGGTATTAGTTATTCCCTCAGTCATTGTTGGCAAGAAAGGTGATAAATCCTGGATAACCTGGATTGGTTCAACGCCACAACCTGAATTAAATCTGATTGCGCCAGAGACCGCCGAAAACTCAATAGCTTGGGATGTTGGAAGTGACACGGATTCTGCATGGAAATCCCGTGTCTCTGTAGCAGTAGAGCGAATTCAAAGTGGCGCACTCGACAAAGTTGTTTTAGCCAGAGATTTCACTGGGCGATCAGTGACAACAATTGAACCCCGCTCAATATTGAAAAAACTTGCTAAAGAATATCCTTCAACGTGGAGTTTCGCAGTTGACGGCCTTATTGGCGCAACCCCCGAACTACTTCTTCGCCTCTCGCGCAAAATGGTTACATCGCGCGTACTGGCTGGAACAATTAGTAAAACCGGTGATGACGAACGTGACTTAGCTTTAGCTGCATCTTTAGCTCGGTCATCTAAAGATTTAGAAGAGCATGAATACGCAGTCCGCTCTGTCGCAGATGCACTCGAACCTTTCTGTACATCAACAAATGTTCCAGAATCACCTTATGTTTTGCACTTAGCAAACGTTATGCATTTAGCAACCGATGTGACAGGGGCGTTGGCTGAAAAACTATCTCATGTCGATGCATTTACAATACTTGAACAACTCCATCCTTCGGCAGCGGTATGTGGAACTCCTCGTGAACAAGCCGCAAAACTTATTGCCGAAATCGAATCAATTTCGCGCGGACGTTATGCAGGTCCAGTCGGTTGGATTGATGCCGCTGGCGACGGTGAACTCGGAATCGCACTACGGTGCGGGCAGATCGATGCAGATTCAATAAGGATCTTTGCAGGGTGTGGAATCGTTGCAGGCTCTGATCCAGCCAAAGAGTTAGCTGAAAGCCAGGCCAAACTAGTTCCTATGCGAAGTGCGCTTGCTTAGATGGAGCTCATTTTTTCATAGATTGATTTCAAGTTATCAGCATTTATCTCTCGGGATTGAACCTTTGCAACAACGACCGATATACCCTTGATTGGTTCGGCTAAGACTTGCTGTAGTTCGGAGATTGAAAGAATTGTGGTTGCCTTAATCCCAAATGACGTTGCGATTGCAGCAGGATCTAAACCATGAGGCGTACCGAAGACGGTTTCAAATCCATCTACTCCACGCTGTGGCAGAGTAGAGAAAATTCCACCACCATCATTATTAATTACTATAAATCTGCAGTTAATATCCTCATCAGAAATCAATCCTGTGATGTCGTGCAGAAAGGATAAGTCCCCTAAAACGGCAAATGTCTGAGAGTGTCCGGATGCGATTCCAAGGGCCGTTGAAATATTGCCATCGATTCCTGCCAAGCCACGGTTGGCATATGTTGTGACTCCGCTTCGTGGGGTTGCAAATCCCTCTAAATCTCTTATCGGACGTGATGATGAGACATAGAGCGCTGATCCCCCGGGAACTCCAGCAGCAATCTCTTTGGCTATAGATGCCTCATTCCAGCCATCGATCTCATCTATCAACTTGGCGCAGCGCTGTGAGTATTTGCGCCACTGCGCGATCCATTCATCTGATGCCATTACAGAATCAATGATTGGGATCTGTGTAAAAAGCTTGTCTGCCTGTCGGTCAACATCCACTGTTGCAATACGCGGATCAATAACAAAACTCACTGGTGCTAAACCAATTAGTGCATTGATCGATCGTGAAAGTGTTGTGCGACCAACTACAACTACGGCTTGTGGAACTAAGACACTTCGTACCGCTGGTGATGTTAGAAAGATCGATGCATGTGCAATCGCATCTGGAAAAGAAAGTGGATCTTCAGCAACTATGGGCCAGTTAAGTTGCTTTGCAAATTTTGTGACATCCTCAACTGATAAACCACCTCGGTCATGGCCAACGATTAAGACTCCACGAGTTGCCTGGATTTTTAAAGTCGCTAATTTATTTCGCTGCTTGAATACAACAGGTGAAACTTTAATCTCATCAAGCCACTGGGTTGAATCATCCGGAAGCAAAGGTTCGTCAAACTGCAGATTTAAATGTACTGGCCCAAAACGCAGACTATCTAGAGGCAGCTCCATTGGAAACACTGGACCGTCAATATCTGCAAAGTATCGAACGGCCTTGCCAAAGATACGGGCCTGCTCTGTAGTTTGATTTGCACCTGTACGCCGCAGCATTGCAGGTCGATCTGCGGTTAAAAGCATAAGCGGAGCGTTTGTATGACTGGCTTCTAAAACCGCTGGGTGAAAATTAGCTACAGCGGTTCCACTCGTGCAGACAACAGGAACAGGACGCCCGGTTGATTTTGTTAAGCCAAGAGCAAAAAAAGCGGCCGTGCGTTCGTCGATTCGAACATGAAGTTTAATCAATCCTCGTGCTGATGCTGCATAGAATGCAAGAGATAAGGGAGCGTTACGCGATCCCGGAGAGATAACGACATCGCTTATTCCTGCTTGAATAATCTGGCGAACAATTACTCTGGCTAAGGATGTTGACGTACTCATAAGCCCCATCCTCTCTCTTGAATAATTTCCTGCGCACCCGAATCCCAGACTTTGCGAACTCTGTTCTTCCACCAGTTTAAGCGTTCACTCGATGCTGCATACTTAATTAGCGCAGCGGGGTCTGGGATGACATCGCTTACTTGCATCATTCCATCGACAATTTTTAGCTCTGAAACATCTACTGCCAGGAGTGCACCAGTACCAAGTCCGCAAGCATAATCTAACTCTGGAAGTGCAGATGCAAGTTTTAGTCCGTGAGATATCCCAACCGCACTTTCAAGTGCGCTGGAAACCGCAACTGGAATGCCGTGATGTTTTGCTATCTCTAAAGCGCGATTGATTCCACCGAGCGGTGCAACTTTGAGCATAAGTACATCGATTGCTCCAGCTAAATCTATATCCAATGGATTCTTTGCTTTTCTAATTACTTCATCTCCGGCAATTTGTACATTCGTACGCATTTTTAACTCGCGAAGTTCACTTAGCGTCGAACATGGTTGCTCGATATATTCAATCTCACCAACGCGATCGAGAAACTCTTGTGCTTGTTCTACACTCCACAAACCATTGACATCTAATCGAATTCTGGCCTGAGGGCGAAGCTCCCGAACACGTGCGATGCGAGCTAAATCGGCCGTCGAATCTCCACCTACTTTAATCTTCACAACGCAAGTGCCATCAAAGGCTCCGAGAATCTGCGCAATTTCAACTGGATCATCAATCGCGGGCATCGTCGCATTCACTTGAATACGTTCTCTGATCTGCATAGGTGGCCGAACAAAAGCTGCCTCTACTGCACTTAGTAGCCACGGCACAGACTCTTCATAACTGTATTCGAGGAACGGAGAAAACTCCCCCCATCCATGTGGCCCTTCAAAGAGCGCGACTTCACGAGAAGTAACCGAGCGAAAATCGGTTTTCGTCGCGAGCGCAACTACTTTGAGTGAACCAAGGATTGAATCAAGCATGGTTTATGGGCGCTTTGGAAATTTCTCGAAATTTGGAGTGCGTTTTTCTTTATAAGCATCTCTGCCTTCTTGACCTTCTTCGCTCATATAAAACAGCAAGGTTGCATCCCCTGCTAACTGCTGCACTCCAGCCAGACCATCGTCTGCAGCGTTTAAGCTAGATTTCAGTAAGCGAAGCGCTAGTGGTGAGTTACGCAGCATCTCACGACACCAAGAAACTGTCTCAGCCTCTAATTGATCAACTGGGACAACGGTATTTACTAATCCCATATCAAGTGCCTCTTGTGCATCGTATTGGCGAGTCATGAACCAAATCTCACGTGCTTTCTTCTGTCCAACATGTGCAGCCAAGAGACCTGCACCATATCCACCATCGAATGATCCAACCATTGGTCCTGTCTGACCAAACTTTGCATTATCTGCAGCGATTGTTAAATCACAGACGACGTGCAAAACATGTCCTCCGCCAATCGCCCAACCTGCAACCATTGCTACAACTGGTTTTGGTGTGCGACGAATCTGCACTTGAAGATCTAATACATTTAGGCGACCAATGCCTTTTTTCGATAACTTGTCATCACCAAGGTAGCCATCATCACCGCGGACACTTATATCGCCACCTGAACAAAAAGCCTTTGTGCCTTCACCGGTAAAGATAATTACTCCTACATCTTCATTATCGCGGGCAAGAGAAAATGCCTCAATCAACTCGATAATCGTCTGTGGTCGAAAAGCATTGTGGAGTTCTGGGCGGTTGATGGTTATTTTCGCCATGCCATCCCCGATTTGATACTTAATATCGGTGAAGTCTTCTGCCCCTGGAGCTGTGTCCCACGTAGGAATCTCACGGCTACCAAACTCGCGATTAATCGGCTTGCTCACTTTTCCTCATTTCAATCGTTGCTAGCGATAGCCTACGGCTGCAATGGACATGTCGTCACAACGAGAACTTCTACGGGCCAGCCCTGCCAGTGAAATCCCGCAATTAGCGGTGGAAATCACGGCCGCCCTGGTCGGGACTGGGCCTGCCTTGGGGTTCGGCGACGTGGGTTCAAAGGTGGCACCGAAAAACATTGCAATTGTGATTGGAACAAGCGGGAGCACTGGCTTGAGTAAAGAGGTCGGATTTACGCGCACATCTTTACTGGCATCGGCTCAGGCCTCTAACTCTTTTCTTGGTGCACATATCGGTGCACAGTGGTCCCTTCTTCTGCCAGTCACACACATTGCCGCCGTCAATGTAATTATTCGATCAATGGAGGTTGGAACACTTCCTGTCGATCTTCGAAATTTCGATGGTGACTACCCTGCAGTTGATTTCACATCAATAGTTCCGACTCAGCTATTTAGAGCGCTTAATTCTGATGAGCGCTTACTTCGTCATTTGCAAAGCGCTACTGCTGTCCTAGTTGGTGGTGCTGCACTTACTTCTTCGCTGCGTACACAAGCCAATAATGCCGGGATAAATACCATTGAAACATACGGGATGACAGAGACATGTGGTGGTTGCATCTATAACGGAGAAGCACTCGATGGAGTTGATTTTGCAATCTCCGATCACGGTCTCATTCAGATTCGAGGGTCGGTTTTAGCACATGGTTATATAAACTCGGCAAGTACTTTTCATGACCATGATGGATGGTTTATCTCAAATGATCGTGGCGAAATAATTGATGGAAGACTCCACGTACTTGGTCGTGCCGATGATGTAATAATTACTGGGGGTGAAAATCTCTCACTCACTGCAGTAGAGGCAACTCTTTCAGTACGTTATCCAGAATTAGAATGTGCTGCATTTGCAATTAAGGATCCTCAATGGGGGCAAGCCCTTCACTTGGCAATAGTCGGACATGCGAATCTAACGGAAATTTCGCATTACCTAGAAGCCGCACTCGGCGAAATCGCTAAACCAAAGGGAATTCATCTTCTAGATTCACTACCATTGCTCGGTATTGGCAAGGTAAATCGCTTAGCTCTTGCAGAGATGGTGGAACATGAATAAATGGATTATCGGTGCACGTCCGCGCACACTTCCTGCGGCAATTGCACCAGTCTTGGTCGCCTCTGCTCTAGCCGGCAGCGAATTTAACTGGTTTCGTGCAGCTCTGGCCTTAAAGGTCTCCTTGTGGCTGCAAATAGGAGTGAACTTTGCCAATGATTATTCAGATGGAGTTAAAGGTACCGATGCGGTTCGTATTGGCCCTACTCGCTTGGTGGCAAGTGGGCTTGCAACTGCAAAGAGTGTAAAACTCGCTGCAATCATCTCGTTTGCAATCGCATCGATAGCTGGCTTGTGGCTAGCGGTATTAACATCACCAATTCTCATTGCAGTTGGTGCACTTTCGATCGCCGCCGCCTGGAGCTACACAGGTGGTCGCAAACCATATGGCTACAGCGGATTTGGCGAGGTCTCGGTTTTTGTCTTTTTTGGTTTAGTTGCAACTATCGGTAGTTACTATGTTCAAACCGAAAACGTGACTTTAATGAGCTTTATTGTTGCGATACCGATGGGTGCGCTTTCTTGCGCAATTCTTGCAATCAATAATCTGCGCGATCTAGATCAAGATGCTTTGGTTGGTAAGAAAACTTTGGCTGTGCGCATGGGTGATTCTGTTGCACGTCGTGCCTTTGTAGGATTACTTGTCATTGCTCACACAGCTGCAATCGCGACCTTCAAACCACTGACGCTTATAACTTTATTAGCGGCTCCGATCACATTCTCACTTGCTCGGAAAGTGATGGGTGGAGTAAAAGGCGCTGATTTAATTCCGCTTTTAGGCAGGACCGGAAAGCTTCAACTTATCTTTTCAGCCCTCTTTGCACTTGCCCTAGCGATACAATAAATCCATGTCACGAGTGATCCCCGCAATATTGATTTTTGGCTTAACGATTTATGCCCTAGTCGATTGTGCACGCCGAGATGAATCACAGATAAGAAATCTTCCTAAGTGGGGGTGGCTGTTATTAATCATCCTTCTCGGGCCGCAAGCAATTGCGATTGGTCCTGTTGCTTACCTGATAGCAGGGCGAAATAAACCTAAAGGCTATCGCCAGCCTAAGCGTCGTATCTTGCCACCCGATGATGATCCAGATTTTTTAAGGAAGCTTTAAAGCCCTGAATACGTGTGTTTTCCAGTTCCCCACACATTGACATACACATAGTTAAACAAGAATGTAGAGCCTGCAAATAAACAGAGCCATGCTGCTCGTCGTCCACGCCAGCCCACGGTTACACGCGCATGTAAATATGCAGCATATGCAACCCAAGTAATAAAGGCCCACGTCTCTTTTGGATCCCAACCCCAATATCGTCCCCAAGCGCTCTCTGCCCAGATCGCCCCAGCGATAACTGCAAAGGTCCATAATGGAAATACAAATGCAACGAGTCGATAAGAGAGTTGGTCTAAATATTCAAGAGATGGAAGTCGCTTTGCCCAGGCTGTACGTTCGCCTTTGGACTCCATTGAATCTAAATAGAGATACGCCGCTGCCACCGCATTGGCAAGGAGAAATACTCCACCAGAAATAATCGCTGCCGAAACATGAATGACAAGCCATGTCGATTTAAGTGCTGGGACTAGTGGTGCACTCGGGCGATATAAAACTGCGACCGCTGTGCCGAGTGTGAGTAATACTGCAATAGAGACTAATAAGCCGAGCCAGCGTAGATCATATCTCCGCAGCGCAGCTAAATAAGCACCAGAAAATGCAAGCGCGCCAGTTATCGAAAACTCATACATGTTGCCCCATGGAACACGTCCAGCTGAAATACCGCGGGCAATAACGCCTGCAAAAAGAAGCAAGAATCCCAAGATCATCATTGCGGTTGCGATACGTGCAACTCTCTCAGTGCGCTTGTAATCAAATCTCTTTGAAGACGTGGCATCTGTGACTCTTAACGCCCAGGCGGTTTCTACCGCATGCGCAAAAAATGAAAGCGTGTATACGGCCATTGAGGAGTAAATTAAATAGTTCGAGAGATAGGCCCAGGTGCGTGACATTTATTTCTCCCCTTTTAACTCTTTTATGAAAACTGCAATCTCTTGCTCAAGTCCAGGTGCTGCATTCTTGGCCAGACCCGCTACTTCAATTGATTCCCCAGCACGGATCCAGATTCTGCGTCGGCGCGTAAAGAGAGAAGCAAGTAAACCAAGGATGGCAACAATAGCCCCGAGTAGTGCAAAGTTCTTGCCAGGATCATCGACTATTTGCAGATTTACCCACTGGACATATCCTTCAAAAGTGATTGACCCACCTGAATATGTGAAGACTTCGCCAGGTTTTAGTGACTTTAAGCCAATCTGTGACATTGATGACGTGTCTATTCGGTAGACAGATTGTGGCGTTCCAGAATCGAGCCCAAGATCTCCGCTCCAGGCAGAAAGTAATAGTCGTGGATCGAGAGCCTCTGGAAAAACACTGATCGCTCCATTGCCGTTGCTACGTTGATAGGTTGGAACAAATGATCCTACGAAACCAACTTGTGGATCTGCATCAGGAACTTTTATGGCACCAATAGATCTTAGATTTGCATCTTGAGGTAAGAACGGAACAGGGCCTTGCATTGCAACATTTCCCTTTGAATCACGAACTGTAACAACGGGCGAATATCCATTGGCCTGCAGATAGATCTTTGTGTTTCCTATTGCAAGTGGAGAGTTAACTTTTATTACATGTTTTTCTAGGGTAGAAAAATCTTTTCGTAGTAAAGAGACATTGAGTGTGTAATCCTCAGGTGCATTTGTTACAACGTTGTACTTTGCATCAAACTTATCAACGGTCAAAATAAAGCTCTCAAGATTGCCATCTTTAAATAGTTTGCCGTATGCCAGTGAGTCATAGCTTGTAGGCGTATTAACGAACCGCTCTCCAACATTGAGGATTGCCTCTCCACGCATACCAAAGAGGGATGAGAATGAGATTCCTAGCAAAATTAAAATTAGCGCTGTGTGAAAAAGTAAGTTTCCGGTTTCTCGGGAGTAGCCTTTCTCCGCCGAAAGAGTTCCATCTCCTTCTAAAACTCTGAATCTCTTAGATTTAAACCATTCTCGAGCAATCTCTAACTCATTGCCAGAAGCAGTCCAGGTTGAGTAAAACTCCATCCGATTAAGGTTTTTTGGTGTTGCGGGAGGCAGGGCTCGTGCGGCATGAAAGTGCTCTAAGGCCCGTGGCAGTACACATCCGATGAGTGAGATAAAGAGGAGAATATAGATAGCGCTAAACCAGGCAGATCCATACACATCAAAGAGTGAAAACCGATCCATCCATTTCGTCAGATCAGGAGAGTTTTTAAAGGCCTCGCTAACAGCCATTGGGTTTTGGGTTCGTTGTGGGATTAGTGAACCGGGTATCGCGGCGATGCCAAGCAACATGAGCAGAATTAGTGCCGTTCGCATGCTGGTCAACTGTCGCCATGCATAGCGAATTAATCCGATACCGCCTAAATCTGGAAGTTCTACGTTAGTAGTCATCTATACAACCGGAATGAAATCGGAGATTAGCGAGCGAACCGAGTTCATAATCTGTCCCCATGCACCAGTAACTTGCAGCACGCCGATTGCGATTAGAAAAACCCCTCCGATAGTAGAGATTAAATCTCCACGACGTACTAGGAGTTTGCGAATCTTTTCTGAACGGTCAAGAAAAATCCCAGATGTTATAAATGGAACGCCTAGTCCTAAACAGTAACCAAGAGAGAGAATTGCACCGCGAACAGCGCTTGACTCTTGAAAAGCCAAAGTCTGTACTGCGGCAAGTGCCGGTCCGATGCAAGGTGTCCAACCGATACCAAAGAGAAAGCCAAGCAATGGAGCTCCAATTAATCCACCGGTCGTCTTCATCTTTGGACGAAATGTTGGGGCCATAGGAAATTTACCTAGAAAGATAAATCCTAGGAAAATTGTAAGTAAGCCAAGAACTCTTGAAATGATCCCTTCTTTCGATGCCAACTCGTTTCCTAGACCACCAAAGATTGCTCCATATGAAATAAAGACTGCAGAGAAACCGCTGACGAAGAGAGTTGATCCTAAAAGAAGTTTGCCTCTATGTGCTGAAAATCCAGCCGCAAAAGAGAGGTAACCAGGTACAAGTGGCAACACACATGGGGAAGCAAATGAGATTAACCCTGCAAAAAAGGCGACCGGGAATGCTGTTACTAAGAAACCGCTAAAAATCTGTTCTACAAAGAAATCCCTCATTCGGCACTCACTTTTTCAATCAACTCAGAGAGCGCTGCAACGGTGACTTCTCCCGATATACGTCCGGCTACTTTTCCATTCCTATCAATTACAACGGTTGATGGAATCGCATTTGCCGCTAAAGATCCCTTAAAGCCAAGCAAGATTGCATCGTCTATCAGTGTTGGATAAGGTATTTTGAATCGTCGTTGGAAGGCTTCAGCTGTTGGTGGATTATCACGGGTGAGAATTCCAATAAAAGTTACCTCACTATATTTCTTAGAAAGTGCAATCAAAGTTGGAATCTCTGCTCGACATGGTGCGCACCAAGATGCCCAGACATTAACTACCGTGACTCTTCCAAAACCATATGAGTAGTTCGTTCCAGATAATGTCATGCCAGCTAATACGGGTGCTTGGATTCGATCGGGCGACTTAATTAAAGTTACAGCGCCACTCCCAGAAACGAAACTCTCCTGTGTGCTTGAAGAGCCTCCACCGCTGCAACTTGTCAAGGTAAGCGTTAAGAAAACCAAGGTTATTGATTTATTAAGTCGTTTCATATTTAATTCTTTGGTAAAAGATGTCGAGCAGGCTCAGAGTAAGTAAGGCCGGAGATAAATCCATCATCATCAAAGTGAATACTGGTCACCGATGCCAAAGTGCACTCTCGTTTGCGGGGATCGTGAAGTAATCGGCGGCTTTCAATAGCGCTACGCAAGATCCATATTGGAAGTTGATGAGAGATACAGATTGCATCTTTTCCATCTGCTGCATCACGAGCAGCAAAAATTGCAGCAAGCATTCTATTTATCTGTTCGTCATATGGCTCGCCCCATGACGGACGCCATGGGTTCCATAAATGGCGCCATGCTGCGGGATGTCGCAAGACTCCATCCCCTACTCCAAATGCTTTTCCCTCAAAGATGTTGGCCGCTTCGATTAGTCGCTCATCTGTAGTGATTGAAATTTTATGGGCCGCTGCAATTGGAGCTGCAGTTTCCTGTGCTCGTTGCAATGGAGAGACGTGGAGTGCACCGAGATCAATGGATTTCGACCAGTCGCCTACAACGTGTGCCATCTCTTGGCCTCGAGAAGAGAGAGTCCATCCGGGTTGGCGACCATAGAGAATTTTGCCTGGGTTTTCGACTTCGCCGTGACGAATTACATGGACTGTTGAACTCATTGGGCAAGCATAAAGCCTCACTAATGAGACAAGTTAGTTAAGGTAGTGACATGGCACTCACGGCGAAACGAGCGGCCTTTTTTGATGTCGATAACACCCTGATTCGTGGCTCTACGATTTATTTTCTTGGTCGTGGCATGTATCAGCGGGGCTACTTCACAAAGAAGGACATTTCTCGCTTTGTCCTTGCGAATCTGAGATTTCGCTTAACGGGCAAAGAAAATAAAGAGGAGATTGCACGCTTCCAAGAAGCGGCAACTGACTTTATTGGGGGACATAGCGTCAAAGATATCGAAGCTATTGCTCAAGAGATTTATGATGAGTTCGTATCGCCAGCAATCTGGCAAGGCACAATTGATATTGCTCAGAAACACCTCGCAAATAAAGAAGAGGTCTGGTTAGTAACTGCAGCACCTGAGGATATGGCCGTTCTCATTGCCCAGCGCTTAGGTTTTACTGGAGCACTTGGAAGCAAGGCTGAGACAAAAGATGGCGCGTATACAGGCGCGATGGTCGGTGCACTTCTTCATGGAAAAGAAAAAGCAATTGCAATCAGAGATTTGGCCCAGCGAGAGGGTTTAAATCTTGAAGATTGCTACGCCTATTCAGATAGCAATAATGATTTGCCACTCCTGCAGTGCGTTGGACATCCCTCTGCAATAAATCCAGATGCAATTTTAGGACTTCGCGCAATGGCTGAGGGTTGGCCGATACATGATTTTCGTAGGGCCCGCTTTATTGGTCGTGCCCTCTCACCCTTAGTGGTTCGCCTGGCTGCCCTTGCAACATGGCTAACTCCACGTAGAAAGAAGCATTGATTACACAATAAGTAGTAAAGCCCACTAATGTAAGCAAGTTATGGAAATGCGCTCATTCTCCGACTACTTACGTAGCATTGATGATCCTGCCTTTTTAGCGCTCTTTACCGCGCGAGCAGATCTCATAACACCAGTCCCGCCCGACATCGCATCTTTAGCAGTACGTGCGTGCTCTGCGCCGAGTTTGGCTAGAGCAATCGATTCTCTTAACCAGTGGCAGTTTCAGGTGCTTGAGGCAGCGGCTTCACTGAATGAACCATTTTCAATAAAAGCATTAACTGTCATTACAGATAAAGCAGCATCTGGTGCATTAACTCATTTAATATCTGTTGGCCTTATCTATCCATCTGATGATGGCATGCGACTTCCATCGCAACTACGGGATGTAATTGGTAACGAACCAGCAGGGCTTGGGCCTGCATCAATGGTAAAACTCAAACTTGCCGATCTCGAGGGTGCGCCTGCAGATGCAAAGAAGGTTTTAGATCGTCTTGTTTGGGGTCCACCTCGCGGAAGCATCGGAGATATTAAGAACCCAGGTCCTGGTGTTGCTTGGCTACTTGAGCGAAAGTTTTTGGTTCCACTAGATCAGCGCACAGTAATTTTGCCTCGAGAGGTTGGAATATATCTACGTGGCGGAAAAACCCATAAAGAAAACTTAATTTCTCCGCCAGTATTAAGTGGTACTAAGCGAGACGAGCATCAAGTAAATCTGGCGGCAATTGCCAATATTTCAACGGTGCTTCGTTGGGTAGAAGAGTTATTAAATTTCTGGGCAGAAGAGCCTGCAGATGCCTTACGCGCCGGCGGCTTAGGAGTAAGAGATCTTAAAATTATCGCTAACCATCTAGGTATCGATGAATCATGCGCTGCATTTATTACCGAGTTAGCGTATTTAACTTCGCTCATAAGTATTGATGCCGATGATCGAATTATGCCAAGCAATAAGTTTGATGTGTGGCTCATGCAAACACCTGCAGATCGATGGCAAGTGCTAGCTTCTGCTTGGTTGATAACATCTCGAGTCAGCGGATTAGTGGGCAGAGCTGAGACCAAAAATGTTGCGGCATTAGGACCTGAGTTAGACCGTGTAAATGCGGCTCGCGTTCGGGCATTGACGCTTTCTATCCTTGAAGAAAACCCATTGCTTGCTCCCGATTCTCCTTCATTTAACGCGCTAATTGCATGGCGGGCACCCGCTCGTCGAAACTCTTCATCCCAAGAGGATTTTTCTGCTTGGAGCTTGCGAGAGGCTGAATGGCTCGGAATCACGGGCCAAGGTGCAATCTCTAAATATGGCGTTGGCTTCTTGCGAGGCGAAGAGTTAAAAATAATTAATGATGACTTACCAAAGACCGTCGATCATATTCTTATTCAAAGTGATAACACTGCAATTGCACCGGGGCCGCTCGAACATGAGATTTCACAACAGTTAGCGATTATGGCCGAGATTGAAAGTCGTGGCGGTGCGACCGTATATCGCTTTAGCGAAGCGACGATTCGTCGCGCACTAGATCATGGCAAGACTGGTGATGAGATTAAAGCCTTTTTAATTAAGAGTTCTAAAACTCCAATGCCTCAACCGCTCGAGTATTTAATCGCTGATGTCGCTAAGAAGCACGGCAAGCTACGAGTTGGAAACATCTCCTCATTTATTCGTTGTGAAGATACGGCGCTGATTGCACAGATAATGAACGACAAGAAGTTGGATGTTCTTGCTCTGCGTCGAATTGCGCCCGAAGTAATAGTCTGCGATCACGATGCAACTGATGCAATGCGCATATTACGAGAAAGTGGCTATATCCCTGCCGCTGAATCTGCAAACGGTTTACTTCTCACTGGTCAGCGATCAAACCGCGCTCAAACTAAACCTCGACCACCTCGGATTATTGGCGAAATAGAGCTTCCAAGCCAAGATTTATTGACAACGGCTTTGCGCTCTATTCGAACTGGTGAAAAATCTAGTCATAAGCAGACGCGTCTTCGACAGGTTGCAAGTGAGGCACTCGGTGCATTGCCGCGCAGCACTGCAAACGAGACGATGGATTTAGTAATTAGATTTATTCAAGAGGAAAAATCACTCTCGATTGGTTATGCCGATAACAATGGAGCGGTGTCCCATAGAATCATCGATCCCATCCGCGTCAGCGCTGGTGCCTTAATTGCACGCGATCACGCGACGGGTGAGGTTCAGTCATTTCGAATTCCACGCATCACCGGCGTAGCACCGTTATAGACTGAGACCATGCTGTCAGCACTTGAAAAACTTGTGAGGTTAGAGTCTCCGACCGAAGATCTAGATGCATGCCGCGAAGTTATTGCACTTGCAAGTCAGATTGCAGGCGATGTATTAGGAACACCGGCAGAGATCCGCGAGATTAATGGTCGTCCAGTTTTTTGGTGGGGCGCAGATAAGCCAGAGATTATTGTGCTTGCGCATCTAGATACGGTCTGGCCAAAAGGCTCCTTTACTCCATTGTGGAGTGTTAAAGAAAATGCTGCAACAGGTCCAGGAATCTTTGATATGAAAGCTGGATTTGTCCAAGCCCTATTTGCCATGAAAGGTATCGAGGGCTCTGTTGCATTAATTGCTACGAGTGATGAAGAGACTGGAAGCGCAACAAGTAAAGATTTCATAAAAGAGATTTCATCTGCGGCTAAAGCTGTACTAGTTCTAGAAGCAACTCTCAACGGCAAAGTTAAAACTGGTCGTAAGGGCACTGCGATGTACCAAATATCGGTTCATGGCAAGGCGTCACATGCAGGATTAGAGCCTGAAAAAGGCGTTAATGCAACGGTTGAAATGGGCCACGCTGTGCTTGCCGTTACAGCGTTAGAAAACAAAGAGTTAGGAACAAGCGTGGTTCCAACTATGTTGCGCTCTGGAAATACGACTAACACTGTTCCTGATTTAGCTGTGCTCGACATTGATGTCCGCTCGTTTTCGCTGGCCGAACTACAGCGAGTTGATTTAGCGGTTCGAAATTTAATCCCTGTAAATCCTTTGGCTAGATACGAAGTCACTGGTGGTTTTAATCGCCCACCACTTGAAACAAATTCAACAATGGCACTTTACGAGCGAGCTGAGAAAGTTGCTAAGTCTTTGGGCATGGCACCTCTTGGCCACGCATCAGTTGGTGGAGCAAGTGATGGAAACTTTGCCGCTGCAGTTGGCGTACAGGTTCTAGATGGCCTTGGTGCAATTGGTGATGGAGCACATGCTGCACACGAATGGGTTGACATTTCTAC
>WLOR01000030.1 GCA_009699165.1 Actinomycetota bacterium
ACGCAGAAGCTTTGAATCATCCATCGAACTAATCTCTACATCTTTATAGAAATACTTCAGAATTTGATCTGGTGCTTGCCCCGTTAAAGCCATATACCTGGCTCCCATTTGAGACATACCGACTCCATGCCCATATCCAGCCCCATGGAGATTAAACTCTGATGGAATGACTTCGGCAGATGCCGGTAATAAAGTTGAAGCTAGGATAATTACAGCTAAAACAAAACTCTTATACATCCTCATCGGAGGCTGCGCTCCTTCTTACCTGCAAGAACTCTTGGTATGCATCGATTGTTGCATTAGGTTCGCCGCGTTGCACTAAAACACCTTTATGGAGCCAAACAACATCATTACAAATTTCACGTAAAGTTCCCATCGCATGACTGACCAGTATCAGAGCTCTGTCATCACTGCGCAACTCTTTTATTCGATTGAGTGATTTCTCTTTAAACTTCGCATCTCCCGTACTCAGCGCCTCGTCCACAATCAAGATGTCAGGGCGCACTGTTGCAGCAACAGAGAAAGCTAGCCGAGAAAACATTCCAGAAGAGTATGTACGCATCGGTGAATCGATGGCATCTCCGAGTTCGGAGAAATCTGCGATCTCTTGAAAATGATCCTCTATCTGTTCGCGTGACATTCCAGCGGCTAATCCACCTAAGAAAACGTTATCCCGGCCAGACATAGATGGATTAAAACCAACGCCTAGAGCTAACAAGGTGCTTACACTTCCGAAGACTTCGACGCGCCCCTGCGTTGGAGGAATAATGCCGCCAATGACCCGCATCATTGATGATTTACCGGCGCCATTTGTCCCAATAACACCTAATACATGGCCATACTCAACATCGAGATTTACATTATCGAGTGCTCTGATTACACGTGTCTGCTTAGTGCCTCGCCCCAGAGATTTCACGCGCGCCTTTAACGTAGGTCTGCGCTCAATTGCAGTTGTGTATGTGAGACCAAGTCCGCGAACTGAAACTGCGATCTCATTAGTCTTATGAGTATTAGAGGCGGACGGCAAATTCACGCTCCCTTGAAAGGAAAAAATAGGTTCCACTGAGAAAAACTCCGAGCGCCCAAGCTAGCGAAATCAAGAGGTTTGAGGTTGCAGGTGCCTGACCGTGGACTAACACCGCCGACCAGCTATCAAGTATTGAAAATAGTGGGTTGAGGACTTCAAATTTTCTTATTTTAGGCGAGAGCGCTGATGCCTCATAAAGAACGGGCGAAAGATAGAGAATTGTCCGAGTTAAATAGGGTAGAAAACTTGCAATATCGCGAAAATAAACATTGATGCAAGAGATTGTAATTGCAAGCCCCAATGACAACAAGATTGTAATCAGCAAGATGGGTATTGACCAAAACATCTGCCAAGAAAAAGGCACGCCTAAGACAGTTCTAATAATTAGAAAAACTACAAATGTGGGTAAAAATTTATAAACTGATATCAAAACTGCAGATATGGGAAGCATTATTCGTGGAAAAGCGGTATTTAATATTAAGCGTTGCCCACCAGTAACAGCTTTGACGCCACTTGTCAGTGAGTTTGACACTAAATAGAAGAGAAAAAGCGTCGACGTTAAGTGGACATACCGTGTGCTATCGGATGAGCCTCGGATAATGACGATCAGTAGGAAATAAACACCAGATAGGAGTAACGGGTTTAGCACCAACCACATCTGACCAAAGAATGAGTCAAAGTGTTTTTGGCGAAGCTCAGAGCGCGAATACTCTGCAATAAAAGTACGGCGGGACCACAGTGATTTCCAGTAACGAATGAGCGGAGGCAGACCTTTGCGAAAAGGCTCATACACCTGTTTTGGTGCCTGAATTGATGTGCTCACAGGGGTAAGGCTACCTTACTGAACAAGAGACTTAGGTGAAGTTAGGAAACCCATTCCCCAACAGATATGCATTGTCAAGAGAATAAGTGGGAGTGAAATTACTTCGCCGATAGATTTTCCAATTAACAGCGAGGCTACGAGAATGAAAAGCGCATAAATAAGAGCTGGAACAAGGAGAATTGTTGAAATTAAAAAACCTCCCAATAAGGAAAGTATTGAAACTAGAACCGTAAAAGGTGGCGCTAAATATCGATAGTTGATTGTTCCTTCATGATGTCGTGAAACCACTCGCCGCCATCGGCCATATTCAAAATACTGTCGAGCAAGTGCGCTCACGCTGGCGCGAGGACGATATGTCACAACTAAACGTGGATCAAAAAAGATAGAACCGCCCGCTACACGGAGCCGATGGTTTAACTCCCAATCCTGAGCACGAGTGAAACGTTCATCAAAGCCTCCTACTGCTAGCAGGGCCTCTTTTCTAAATGCGCCTAAATAAACTGTATCGACTTCGCCAGCAACACCACCTGTGTGAAAGCGAGATGCACCAACTCCGAGCGGGCTACGCATTGCTCGTGCAACTGAACGCTCAAATAAACTCTTTCCAACCGCAGCCATGACGCCGCCAACGTTTACCGCACCTGTTTGGGTAAGAGTTTCTAACACCAACGATAAATAATTGCTTGGAATCTCTGCGTGTCCATCTACACGCACAATGATTGAATACTGAGATTTTTTAACTGCAATATTTAGACCCGCCGCCGTGCGACCAGATGGATTTGCAACGACAACGACTCGAGGATCTGCTAACGCTAAACCACGAGCGATCTGCTCCGTCGAGTCGACAGAGGGTCCAACGGCCAGAATTACTTCAAGCGAGCCGAGAAAATCCTGAGTCAAAATTGCATTGACAGCGTCAACTAGGTGCAGTGCCTCGTTACGAACTGGCAGGATTACCGAGATTTCACGCTTCGGTGAGCCATATAACTCATTTGCTGATGTCTTCATAACCCCACCACCGTATCGCTGAAGTAGTCTTCGCCTGTGAAAACGACGCGACCAATCCGAATTATTACATCACTCTCTTTGGCTATTGTCGCAGTTTCAGCCATCGCCTGGCTTGGCTTGGGGCAGATAAGTGGTGCTATCAAACGTGTCGATGTCTTTGGATCCATAGAAAATCGTCCAGAGAAGCCAACAACGGCTCTGAACTATTTATTAGTCGGCTCTGATACCCGTGCAGGTCTCACAAAAGAGCAGTCAAAACTCTTGCGCGTTGGAACAACGAAATCTGCCGCCGGTGCCAGATCCGACACAATGCTCTTGGTTCATATTAGTAAAGCGCGAGACAAAGCGACCATTATTTCTATTCCACGAGATTCACTTGTTGTAATTCCAGAGCATCAGTCTTCGCTATATAAAGACAGAACTGTTTCTGCTGCAAATGGAAAGATAAATGCCGCATTTGCATGGGGCGGAGCGCCACTTCTGATTCAGACAATTGAAAATGAAACTGGAGTCAGAATAGATCACTATATTGAAATTGGATTTGCCGGTTTTGCCGATGTAGTTGACTCTCTTGGTGGAATCGAAGTCTGCTCCAAGAGAGATATTAATGATCCAAAAAGTCACTTGGTTATGAGTGCGGGCGTCCACACGCTAGATGGTGTTGAAGCTTTAAAGTATGTTCGCACTCGCGATTTTGATGGCATGGGTGATTTAGGACGAATGCAACGTCAGCAACAGTTCATGAGTGCAGTTCTGCGAAAAGTAACAAGTACTGGAGTCTTGCTAAATCCAGTTAAGTTACTAAATGTTTTTAACGCCGCAATTGCGACTGTAAAAACCGACTCAGAGCTCAACACAAGTGATTTGCTCACCTTAGCCAAGCAACTAAAGAACCTGTCGGCGAGCAAAGTTCGCACCCTCACAATCCCACTTGGTAATGCCAACGCCCGTGTCAGCGGCCTGGGTTCGGTTGTGACTTGGGACAAAGTTTTAGCGCCTGATCTTTTTAATCGAATTAATCTTGATTTACCTCTAGTTGATGAGGTCACCCCATCGCCTTCAGCATCTTCAACTTCATCGGCCGCCCCAGTTACTCCAGTGATTATCGATAAATTTAAGACTCGTACAGCCGATGAAAACCCTTGCGGGGCGCTCAAGTAAACTCATGGCCATGAACTCAACGCTCTCAGTTATTGGCTGCGGATACTTAGGCGCTACCCATGCGGCCTGCATGTCATCCCTTGGATTTACCGTGATTGGCATCGATACAGACCCAAATAAAGTTGAAATGCTCTCGCGTGGAGAGCTTCCATTTTACGAGCCTGGCTTAGATACATTATTAGAACAAGAGATTAAATCTGGACGCTTAACTTTCACTACCGATTTTTCTGCTGTAGCAGATGCAGATGTGCACTTCGTATGTGTTGGAACTCCACAAAGCAAAGATGGACTTGCTGCTGACCTTACCTATGTGAGATCAGCAGTTTCAGCAATTGCGCCATACTTAAAGGAAGGCGCTCTTGTCGTTGGTAAATCAACTGTGCCAGTTGGTACGGCACAATCTCTGCGCGATCAACTTGCAGTAACTGCGCCTCATGCCGATCTTGCATGGAATCCAGAGTTCTTGCGCGAGGGCTTTGCCGTTGAAGATACGTTAACTCCTAATCGCTTAGTAGTTGGCGTTGCAAATGATCGCGCTGAAGAGATTCTAAAAGATGTCTACTCACAGATTATTGCTCTTGGTACTCCTTGGATTCGCGCCGATTTACCGACAGCCGAACTCGTAAAAGTTGCCGCCAACTCATTCCTTGCAACAAAAATCTCATTCATCAACGCCATGGCTGAAGTATGCGAGGCAGCTGGCGGAGATGTAACTGTGTTGGCAAAGGCAATTGGGTACGATCCTCGAATTGGAAGCCGATTCTTGCAAGCCGGAATTGGATTTGGTGGAGGCTGCCTACCTAAAGATATTCGTGCATTTATGGCCCGTGCCGAAGAGCTAGGCGCAAAACAGGCCCTCGAGTTTTTGCGAGAGATTGATGCCATTAATCTGCGCGCTAGACAGCGCGTAATCGATGTTGTTCGAAGTGATCTCTCAGAGAATTTGACCCAGTATAAAATCGCAGTTCTAGGTGCCACTTTCAAACCCGACAGCGACGATGTCCGCGATTCCCCAGCGCTCGATATCGCCGCTCAGTTACATGCAGCGGGTGCAAATGTAGTCGTACATGATCCCAAGGGCATCGAGCCGGCTCGAAAGCGTTTTCCTAACCTTAGCTTTGCCGAATCTGTCTCCGAGTGCGTGAAAGATGCAGATCTCATTTTGCATCTGACTGAATGGCGTGAATACCGAGAGCTTGATCCTTCAGTAATTGGTCAATTGGTGAAGAATAAAATAATCATCGATGGACGAAACGCACTTGATCGCGATTTATGGCGCAGCAATGGTTGGAAGTTTCATGCATTGGGACGCACAGATTAAAGAGAGTGAAGTTATCGATTCGCTGCTCGCAATGAAAACATGGGCAGTTGTCGGGCTTGGGAACAACCCAGATCGAGCGGCTTTCGGAGTGGCAAAACTTCTCCAAGAAAAAGGCCATCGAATTATTCCGGTGTATCCACGCGCAGAGATAGTGCATGGAGAGATTGGATATAAGACTTTGAGTGAGATTCCGACTGCGGTCGATGTTGTTGACTGCTTTGTAAACTCAGCCTTAGTTGGAAAAGTCGTGGATGAGGCAATTGCAATTGGTGCTAAGGCCGTTTGGCTTCAACTAGATGTAATCGATGAAGCTGCTGTCTTACGTGCGCAATCGGCAGGACTATTAACCGTCATGAACCGTTGTCCGGCGATTGAATATCAAAGCCGTTAGTTAGAAGCCAGTCTTTTGATTTCGGCGAGAGTTTAAATGTGCAGATTTTGCCTTCGCTTCTGCGTTAATCTCCTGTAAGCCTTCGCTAACTTTGGCCGAGACTGCACTGTCAGAAACTCCCAATATTCTTGCGGCTAGTAATGCAGCATTTTTTGCATTACCGACACCGACTGTTGCAACAGGAATCCCTGCGGGCATCTGCACTATAGATAGAAGCGAATCCATTCCATCCAAGTTTTTTAAAGCTATCGGGACACCAATTACGGGCAATGTTGTTAGGGAAGCGACCATCCCAGGTAGGTGCGCTGCACCGCCGGCACCAGCGATAATTACTTTTATACCTTTAGCCGCAGCGCTTTGAGCAAAATCAACCATCTCAAGTGGCATTCGGTGCGCTGAGATGACTTCGGCTGTATATGAAATCTCAAGCTTGTCGAGCACTTTGGCCGCTTCTTCCATGATTGGCCAATCAGAGTCTGACCCCATGATTAATGCAACATCACTCATCGACTTCTCCGCTCATGTAATCAAGGGCGTGCGCAACTTCCTTGGTTAATTCTACTTGGTCATCTCCCAGAAGTGTGACGTGGCCAATCTTGCGGCCTGGGCGTACATCCTTCTTGTATTGATGAAACTTTAACCGCGGATTACGGGCCATCAGGTGTAGATATGGGCGATACATATCCTCCTTGCTAGATCCTAGAATATTTCCCATCACTGCAATCGGAGATGTCATCGCAGGATCGCCAAGCGGTAAGTCCAATATCGCCCTTAAGTGTTGTTCGAACTGCGAAGTTACTGAGCCTTCAATGCTCCAGTGGCCTGAATTGTGTGGGCGCATAGCTAGTTCATTGACATAGAGTTGGTCACCCTTTACAAAAAGTTCAACTGCCATCACGCCGACTACACCAACTTCGTGCGCGATATCTAATGCAAGTTTCTGAGCCTTTGAACTTAGATCTGGATTTAGGAGCGGAGCTGGTGAGATTGTCATTGTGCAGATTCCATCGACTTGAATGGTTTGAGTCGGCACCCATGTGCTTGCCTGCCCATGTGGAGATCTCGCCACCATGACTGCAATCTCATAATCAAAATCGATTAACTCTTCAATAAGAACTTTTCCGACCTCTGAAATTATTCTTGATAACTCATCAGAAGAGTTGACTTTCCATACACCGCGACCGTCATAGCCTCCTGAAATCGCTTTTGCTATCAGCGGAAACTCGGTAACTCCTGACGCGCTGGTTATCACGCTGGATTTCGGAGCAGGAAATGCTCGCAACCTTTCGCGCATCTGACTTTTATCTTGTGAGTAAATAAAAGAATTAGATCCAGGTCTGACAATATGTCCAGCTAGTTCCAGTCCTTTGATCACGCTCAACGGAACTAATTCATGCTCAAAAGTTATTACATCGCAGCGTTTTGCAAACTCTAAAACCACTTTCAAATCTGAGTAGTCTCCAATCACATGGTTTGCAATCTGTGCACCGCTGTCGTTGGAGTCTTGGGCTAGCAAGAGCAGATTTATTCCAAGCCCGGCAGCTGGTTCTACACTCATCCTTGCGAGTTGGCCGGCACCAATAATGCCTACGGTAGGGAATGAATTGCTCACAGGACTATCGTAGATGAACTATGTCGCCGGCTTGAACATGAGATCCGTTATCCAAAATCAACTCTCCACTGTTACCAATTGCCTTTGCTAATGCAATCTCCACTCGCCCATCTGGGTATTCAACTCTGACTTCGCGTCCAATAGTCGCACTCAAAACTTGGTAGGCATGCGCAATTTCATCACTGCCTTGATCCCAATGAGTATAGTTTTCTTTAAATTTCTCAAGGAACTGAGCAATTAATTGATTGCGAGTTAATTCCCTTTCGCCTTCAATTAAGAGTGAGGTTGCAGTTGGTACTGGCAGCTCAGATGTATGCATCCCAACGTTTATTCCGACCCCGATCACTACCCCTTTATCCGTTGCCTCTGCAATTAGTCCAGATACTTTCTTTTCTTTAATTAAAATATCGTTTGGCCATTTCACTTGTGCTTGATACTTTGAAAGCACTTGCGCAACGCTAGTTCCAGCTAAAAGTGGAAGCCATCCCCATTCGTCACGACTTCTTTGTGGTTCGATATAAAAAGAAAATAGGAGTGCAGTGGACTTAGGTGCTTCAAAGTTTCGTGCAAGACGTCCACGTCCTGCACTTTGATACTCGGCGGCTAAAACATGGCCTGCTTGGATACTTCCTGCGCGAGCTAACTCCACCACATCGCTTTGTGTTGAAGTCGTGAGTTCAACCACGCTTACTCGCCAGTACTGTGTAATGGCAGCGTTGATTATCGAACTATCGAGCGCCGTACTTAGCATTTCTATCTCCACGCCTAGTACCGTAGGGGTATGAGCCGTAATCTGCATACAACTGCCGGAAAAATCGAAGATTTACGCGCGCGAGTCGAAGAGGCGGTCCACGCCGGTTCGGCCCGCGCCGTTGAAAAACAGCATGCAAAGGGTAAGCACACTGCCCGAGAGCGCATTGAGATGCTTGTCGATGAGGATTCATTTACTGAGATAGATGAGTTTGCGCGTCATCGTTCAACTCGGTTTGGAATGGAAAACTCCCGTCCTTATGGTGATGGAGTTGTTATTGGCACCGCAACAGTTGATGGTCGCCCTATCGCCCTCTATTCGCAAGACTTCACGATTATGGGTGGCTCACTCGGTGAAGTCCATGCCGAAAAAATCGTGAAGATTGCAGAGTTTGCATTAAAGAGCGGTATTCCACTGATTGGAATCAATGACTCGGGTGGCGCACGCATTCAAGAGGGTGTCGCTTCCCTTTCTGGCTACGGAAAGATTTTTCGTCTAAATACCCGCTCATCAGGTGTTATTCCGCAAATCTCATTAATTCTGGGTCCGTGTGCTGGTGGATCTGCATACTCTCCTGCACTCACAGACTTCACAGTTATGGTCAATGAGACTTCACACATGTTTATTACTGGTCCTGATGTAATCAAAACTGTCACGGGCGAAGAAGTCGATATGGAGGCATTGGGTGGTGCTCGCACGCACAACACTCGAACCGGTAACTCGCATTACTTAGCAGAAAATGAAGCAGATGCGATTGATTATGTTAAGGCGCTGCTTTCATATCTTCCTTCAAATAATATGGATAGCGCTCCACACTTACCGCCGACCGAGTCATTGGAAAAGAAAGCATCAGATATTGCGCTAGATACTTTGATTCCAGATAATACAAATCAGCCTTATGACATGAAGATTTTAATCCAAGCACTAGTTGATGAGGCAGAGTTCCTTGAAGTGCATGCTCTCTATGCACCGAACATCGTTGTAGGTTTTGCCCGCATCGAAGGTGAATCTGTTGGAATTATCGCAAATCAACCATCGCAGCTAGCTGGAACTCTTGATATTAACTCAAGTGAAAAAGCGGCGCGATTCTTACGTTTCTGCGATGCATTTAATATTCCAATTTTAACGCTGGTTGATGTTCCTGGATTCTTGCCCGGAACCGAGCAAGAATGGGATGGCATTATCAGGCGCGGAGCAAAGCTGCTCTATGCATATGCCGAAGCATCTGTGCCACTAGTTACTCTCATTACTCGAAAGGCCTATGGCGGAGCATTTATCGTTATGGGCTCTAAGTACTTAGGTAGCGACATTAACTTTGCATGGCCCACAGCTGAAATTGCGGTCATGGGAGCACAAGGAGCAGTAAATATCTTGTACCGAAAAGATCTTGCAGATGCTAAAGATCCAGCTGCAAAGCGCGCAGAGTTAGTAAATGACTATAACGAGTCTTTGGCCAATCCCTATCTTGCGGCCGAGAGAGGAACAATTGATACAGTCATCGAACCCAATCAGTCTCGTGCTTATATAACTAAGGCATTTAGAACGTTGCGAACAAAGCGCGATACATTGCCAGCGCGTAAACATGGAAATATTCCGCTGTAATGGAGTACACAATTATTCATGGCCAGCCTTCTCCAGATGAAGTCATTGCTATCGAACACGCCATGTCACTTCATAAACGTCAAGAGTTGGTTCCAGTCATCCGTAAAAGCTCTTTTGGATTACCTCAACTTCGTAGACCACTGCATGAGAACTTTCGTTTTGGGCGAAGGAATTAGATAAATATGCCAAGAATAGTTCTAGCCTCTGCTTCGACATCACGACGACGTTTGCTAGAGGCCGCTGGATTAAACCCCCTAATTATGGTGAGTCACGTAGATGAAGAGACCGATTTTTTCAATTCGCTATCACCCTCTGACATGGTGATAGCACTTGCTATTACTAAAGCTCACACAATCCACGAAAAGATTGATTTTCCTGCAATTATCATCGGTTGTGATTCGACATTTGAGTTTGATGGTCAGTCTCTTGGTAAGCCAGGAACCCCTGAAATAGCTTTTGAACGTGCGCAACGAGTGCAAGGAAACTCTGGACTTTTACATACTGGTCACTGCATTATTGATACCAGCAAGGATCGTGAGATTTCATCCATCGTTACAACAAAAGTTACCTTTGCCCCAATGAGTGACGAAGAGATTCACGATTACATTGCAACCGAGGAGCCTCTTCATGTTGCTGGTGGTTTTACTCTCGATGGCTTTAGCTCGCCATTCATACCTTCAATTGAAGGTGATTACACGAACGTCGTTGGAATCTCAATGCCATTTCTACGAAAGGCATTTTCGCAACTGGGATACACGTGGCCAGAGGTTAAGGTGATGAAATGAAACGAGTATTAATAGCTAACCGTGGAGAAATCGCTGTACGCGTTATTAGAGCATGTAAGGATCATGGGCTAGAAAGCGTTGCTGTGTACTCCGAAGAAGATCGCACTGCGATTCACGCCGGTATGGCCGACTTTGCTTTCTCATTGGCTGGTTCAACTGCGACTCAGACTTATTTAAATATTGAAAAGCTAATCGCGGTTGCACTGCAATCTGGCGCTGATGCAGTTCACCCTGGCTATGGTTTCTTATCGGAAAATGCAAACTTTGCCCAGGCAGTCATTGATGCAGGATTAATCTGGATAGGCCCACCGCCTGCAGCAATTCGAGCTTTAGGCGACAAAGTTTCAGCCCGTAAGATCGCATCAAAGGCTGGCGCGCCGCTGGTGGCTGGAACAAAAGATCCAGTTGAAGGCCATGAAGAGGTCACAGCCTTCGCAAAAGAGCACGGCCTCCCCGTTGCAATTAAAGCTGCACATGGCGGCGGCGGGCGTGGATTAAAAGTTGCGCGCACTATGGAGGAGATTCCTGAGCTCTTTGCCTCTGCTGTTCGTGAGGCGATTAGTGGATTTGGTCGAGGCGAGTGTTTTGTAGAGCGCTACTTAGATAAACCTCGCCATGTTGAGACACAGGTCTTAGTGGATAAGCATGGACATGCAGTTGTAGTCAGCACTCGCGACTGTTCACTTCAACGCAGGCACCAGAAACTTGTCGAAGAAGCGCCTGCACCTTTCCTTACAGATGCTCAAAATGAAGAGTTGTATCGCTCAAGTAAAGCGATTATGAAAGAGGCTGGGTACATTGGCGCTGGTACATGTGAGTTCTTAATTGGACTAGATGGAACCATCTCATTTCTTGAAGTAAATACGCGCCTTCAAGTAGAGCATCCAGTCAGTGAAGAGATCACTGGAATTGATTTAGTTCGTGAGCAGTTCCGCATAGCAATGGGCGAGGCTTTAGGTTTTGATGATCCAGTTATTCGCGGTCACTCAATTGAGTTTCGTATCAACGGTGAAGATCCCGGACGTTCTTTCTTACCCGCTCCCGGACGAATTACTAAATGGGTGATCCCAACTGGCCCTGGTGTTCGTGTTGATGCAGGCTTTAAGGGCGGAGATACAATCGGTGGCAACTTTGACTCACTCTTAGCCAAGTTAATAGTCACAGGCGCTAATCGACAGCAGGCGATTGAGAGAGCTCGCAGAGCACTAGCCGAGTTTGAGGTTGATGGCCTCGCAACTGCACTAACTTTTCACCGCGCCATCCTTGAAGATGATTCATTTACAGAAAACTTCAAGGTCTACACAAGTTATATTGAGAACGAGTTCGTCAATAAAATTCCAGCCTATAGTGCGGCAGCTGAACCTCTTCAAACACATATGACACCCGAACACTTAATAACCGAGGTCAATGGAAAGCGTTTTGAGATTTTAGTTCATGCTCCAAAACCAGTAGTGAAGCGCCATCGTGCAAAGGCCAGCATGTCTGGAGGTTCAAGTGGTTCGGGCTTAGCAAGCCCAATGCAAGGAACTGTTGTGAAAATTGCAGTTGCTGAAGGTGATTTTGTTGAAGTGGGAGATTTGGTGATAGTCCTTGAGGCCATGAAGATGGAGCAGCCACTAATGGCTCACAAGAGTGGAGTTATCGCTAATTTGAGCGCAGTAATTGGTGCCACGGTTTCAAGTGGAACCATACTCTGTGACATTATTGACGTATGACACAGAGCGAACTTTTATATAGCGACCCAATTGCTGCTGCAACTTTAGCTGCTCAAGAAATAGCGGAGCGAACGGGAGTCGCGACTCACGACATAGCTCTAGTGATGGGCTCAGGCTGGGTGGGCGCTGTTGATGCGCTTGGCACTCCAGCATTTGAGTGCAATGCCGAAGAGTTAACTGGATTTTTACCACCAACAGTTGAGGGACATTCAGGAAAAGTCCGCTCGTATGTTATTGAGTCAGAAGGCAAGAAAATTCATGCGCTGGTTTTTCTTGGTCGCACACATCTTTACGAGGGCAAGGGAGTTGAGCCCGTTGTTCATAGCGTGCGCGCAGCAGTAAAAGCTGGATGCAAAATAGTTATCTTGACAAATGCTTGTGGTGGAATTAATACCAGCTATAGCGTTGGGCAACCAGTATTAATCCGCGATCACATTTCACTCACAGCCGTCTCCCCACTCTCTGGTGCGACATTTGTTGACTTAACAGATTTATATAGCAAGCGGATTCGTGAGATTGTAAAGGCACAAGATGCAACGCTAGATGAAGGCGTTTATGTCCACTGGCGCGGACCAACGTATGAAACCCCTGCCGAGATCCATATGATGCGCACGATGGGAGCGGATTTAGTCGGAATGTCTACAGTTCCTGAAGCGATTGCGGCACACGCGCTTGGGGCAGAAATACTTGGAATCTCACTAGTAACAAATGCTGCCGCCGGAGTAACGGGAGAAAAACTCAACCACGAAGAGGTAATCGCTGCAGGAAAAGCTGCTGCAGAGCGGATGGGAACACTTCTCAAAAGCGTAATTCCAAAGTTATTCTAGGAACATGGATCTTCGCACTGAAGTAATAGAGTGGATCGCAGATGATCCAGATTCAGTAACTGCCGCTCAATTGCAGCACTGGCTTGATACAAATAATGAGGCAGAGCTGCGCACTTCATTCTCTGGCTTTTTGCAGTTTGGTACTGCTGGATTGCGCGGACCCGTGCGTCCTGGGCCATCGGGAATGAACCGAGCAGTAGTTGGTCGTACTGCAGCTGCCATCGCGGCCTATATGAAGGAGCGAGGATTAACTTCTGTAGTTATCGGGCGCGATGCACGGCATGGCTCTGAAGATTTCACATTTGAAACCGCCCAGATCATGAGTGGTGCTGGAATGAAGGTCTACATCCTCCCGAGAGCATTGCCAACTCCAGTTTTAGCCTTTGCTACTAATGAACTCAAATGTGACGTTGGAATTATGGTTACGGCAAGCCATAATCCTCCGCAAGATAATGGATATAAAGTCTATTTAGGTGGAACTGTCGATGGAATCCACTATCGTGGATCGCAGATCGTATCTCCCACCGACGAATCGATTGCATCTCATATTGATGCAGTTAAGAAACTCGCGTTGCAGCCACGTAGTGATCAATGGGAGATTGTCAGCGAAGATATCGTAGAAAAATACGTATCTACTACTGCTGCAATTGCAACCAAGCCAGGAGATTTAAAGATTGTATATACCGCTATGCATGGCGTTGGTACGGAAACGCTCCTGCGTGTTTTTCATAAAGCGGGATTTGTTTCACCTATTTTAGTGGATGCACAAGCTCACCCCGATCCAGACTTTCCAACTGTCGTTTTTCCTAATCCCGAAGAGCCCGGTGCCATTGATTTAGCACTCGAAACAGCGCGGGCCTTTGCTGCAGATTTAGTGATTGCAAACGACCCCGATGCAGATAGGTGCGCTGCCGCTGTTAATGATCCAACTATCGGTTGGCGAATGTTACGTGGAGATGAGCTCGGTGCAATTCTTGGCGAAATAATCGCTCGAAACAGCACACATGGAATATTGGCAAATTCAATCGTTTCATCGACAATCCTGAGCAAGATTGCAACGCATTACAACTTGCAGTTTAAGCAGACACTCACTGGATTTAAGTGGTTGGCAAAGATTGATGGACTCACTTTTGGCTATGAAGAAGCGCTCGGTTATGCAGTTGATGCTATTACAGTTAATGACAAGGATGGAATCTCTGCAGCGATCAAACTGGCGCAAATTGCAACTGACTTGGCTAGCGAAGGTAAGACGTTATTGGATTTACTCGATGAAATATGGGCTAGACATGGCTTCCATGCCACTGAGCAAATCTCA
>WLOR01000031.1 GCA_009699165.1 Actinomycetota bacterium
ATAGAAACGCCATTTACAAATGATGAGCGCCATATTCGACGCATAAATAAAATTTCTAGTTACGAAAATACAGCAGGTCTGTAACTGCGTGGTTTTTATCTAAACCTTGTCCTTCAAAACGCGTTACTGGTCGCCAATCAGGTTTATCAATGACTCCCCCTATAAATTTCTGTGATTGGCTAAACACGCTGCGCATTGAATCCGCATAAGGAACCCAGTCAGTTGCGCAGTGAATATAGCCGCCAGGTTTTAACTTAGCCGCGATAAGTTCGAGAAAAGCTGGAGTTAGGATCCTTCGCTTATGGTGCTTGACCTTGGGCCACGGGTCTGGAAAATATAGATGCACTCCATCAAGGCTTGCATCCTCAATCATGTATGGCAGTACTACATGGACATCTTCTTCGATTACTTTGATATTAGTAATCCCCTGCTCTTGAATCCGCGACAGTAGCTTGCCGATTCCAGGCGGGTGAAGGTCCACCGCGATATATGCGTTCTGCGGAGATTGAACTGCCATGAGGGCTGTGGCTTCCCCCATACCGAAGCCAATCTCCATAATTATCTTTTCTGCACTCGGAAAAATCTCCTTAAGATCTATCTTTTTATTCTCAACAGGGATTCCATGAATCTCTTGCAATGCTAATTTCGCCGCCCTCTGTGCTTCAGTTATTCGGGTGCCTCGGATACTGTAACTTCGAATCGAGGGGCGTTCCATGAGGCAAGAATGTCATGGTTGGATTGATACCTACAAAAGGAGCCTCAAGTGCCAGGAATTAATATCTCTCGTGTCGAAGCAGCAGAGCGGGCAGCCCACCTAGAGATCGAAAGTTATGAAGTTGGCCTTGATGTTACGACAGGCGATGAAACTTTCTATTCGCGCTCTGAGGTCGTCTTTACGTGTAACACTCCTGGCTATTCAACCTTTATCGATGCCTGCGGACGCAAAGTTATCTCAGCAACTCTTAACGGCTCACTAGTTGATACATCTAACTTCGACGGTGAATCGATTTTCCTTAATGATCTTGCCGCGCAAAACCACTTGGTAATTGAGATCGAAGGCGTTTATTCAAAATCTGGCGAAGGTCTGCAACGCTCGGTTGATCCCTCTGATGGCGAGGTTTATCTGTATTCACAGGGCGAGACTGCATATATCCGACATATGTTTCCATGCTTTGACCAGCCATCCCTAAAGGCGACTTTTACTTTTTCAGTAATAACTCCTGGACATTGGGAGGCTATTTCAAATAACCCGGTTCATACCAAAGATATTGTTGGCGATAAAATTCACTGGAGTTTTACAACCACTCCCCGAATTCCAATGTACCTGGCAGCGTTAATCGCTGGACCGTATTCACATGTTCACGATGTATATAAAGGAAGCAAAGAGGTTCCTCTTGGAATCTACTGCCGCAAATCTATGGCGCAGTACCTAGATCCCGATGATATTTTCTTACTAACCAAACAGGGTTTTGAATACTTTGAAAAGACCTTTGGACTTGCATATCCATTTGATAAGTATGACCAGATCGCAGTCGTTGACTTTAACTTTGGTGCGATGGAAAACGCTGGTGCGGTCACGTTCCGCGAAGACTTATTAGTTTTCCGCAGTCATATGCCAGAGAAAATGTATATGTCTCGTGCAAACGTCATTCTCCATGAAATGGCGCACATGTGGTTTGGTGATCTCGTCACCATGTCGTGGTGGGATGATCTGTGGCTCAACGAATCTTTCGCAGAGTTCATGGCCTACCTTGCAATGGCAGAGGGCACTCGATTTAAAGGTGGCTGGGCTGGCTTTAATAGCGAACGCAAAAACTGGGCATACCGTCAAGATCAACTGAGCTCTACTCACCCCATTGTGGCTGACATGGTCGATATCGAAGCCGTGAACGCTAACTTTGATGGAATCACTTACGCGAAAGGTGCTTCAGTCTTGCAGCAGTTAGTAGCCCATGTCGGGCGCGAAAACTTCATAGCAGCATTACAAAAGTATTTTGCTAAGCACGCATGGGCAAATACCACACTTAAGGATCTCTTTGATCAGTTAGAGGAGACAAGTGGTCGCTCGCTCGATTCGTGGGCGGCGACCTGGCTACAGACTGCCGGCGTCAACACGCTTCGTCCAGAGTTAGTCATTGATAATGACACATACACATCTGTTGCAATACGACAGGAAGCCCCGCTCGTTCCAGTTGGTTCGCAAGAGCTTCGACCACATCGCTTAGCAATTGCGCTCTATGACACCCATGGCGATTCAATTAACCTGCGCACCTCCGTCGAAATAGATGTTGCAGGCCCGCTAACTGATGTTTCCCAACTTGCTGGAGAAAAGACCGCTGACCTGGTCCTGATCAATGATCGAGATCTCTCTTATGCAAAACTGCGCTTTGATCCTCGCTCATTAAAGACTCTGACGCCACACCTTGGAAATATCACAGATCCACTCACTAGAGCCCTTTGCTGGGCCGCAGTCTGGGATATGCATCGAGATGGTGAGATCTCTTCCGAACGCTTTATTGATATTGCTTTTGCTGGTTTGCCAGGTGAAAGCGATGATGCCGTCGTAAATATTACTTTGTCTCAGATGTATACATCGGTTGAGGCATACTGTGCTGATTCAGAACGCAATACGCTACGAATCAAATTAGCTAACGGCCTTGCTAATCTCTTAGCAAAAGCAGCTGCAGGCAGCGATTTGCAGATGTTATACGCAAGAGCATTTGCGCAAAACGCTGTGACACCAGAACAAATCGAATCCGTGCGCGATCTGCTCAATGGGTCTGCCCCTGGATTAATTGTCGATGCCGATCAACGGTGGTTCTTTATGATTGCCTTGTCAGAACGTGATGCAATTACAAAAGAAGAGCTTGACGCAGAACTCGCACGAGATAACACCACAAGCGGAAACTGTTTTTATGAAACAGCTATTGCTGCCGCACCTAATGTTGCAGTTAAAGACTATGCGTGGAACAAGATTGTGAACGAGGACATTCAGACATCGGTACGTACCGCCCTTGTTGCTGGGTTTCAACGACCTATTCAGCGAGATTTATTGGCGCAGTACGTTGACCGCTACTTTGATTCAATCATCTCAGTTTGGAATTCAAAGTCATACGAAGGTGCCGCAAAGGTAGTCTCTGGACTCTATCCAACGTGGGTCGTCTCTCAATCAACGGTTGATAAGACTTCTGTGTGGCTAGATTCAGCTGGCAAAGATTCACCAGCAGTTTTGCGAAAACTAGTTATCGAAGCTCGAGATGGATTAGTGCGTGCGCTTAAGGTACAAAGCGCGCATTAAATTCGTTTTAGGTTTTACTCGATTGAAGTAATTGCGGATTCGCTCTCTGAGTTACGAGGTGCAGAAGCGATCCATGACAGCGAAGCAATCACAAAAAACAGTGCGACTGGAATAACAATGAAAGTCATAACGGTTTGTATTGCGCTTAAGCCGGGACCTGCGACTGTGCCATCTTCAATGGCGCTCATAATTAGATGCATGGGCTGAGTGTAATTTACTTATGCCGTGGCCGCAGCCACTCCAAATGGTTGCAGGTACTGCATCCACCGATCATTAGATTGACCACTTCCCAAAATCCTCCACGCCGCACCTACCGGTTCTCGCGGTAATTGGCGCAGACGCCAACCCATCTCTTTTAACTGCTTATCTGCCTTCACGTGGTTGCATTTGTGACAAGCAGATACAACGTTCTCCCAAATGTGAGCACCGCCACGGCTTCGAGGAATCACATGGTCGATTGATGTTGCAGGAGCTGTGCAGTAAACACATTTACCTCCATCGCGAGCAAAAATCGCGCGACGCGAAAGTGGGACTGCATGTCGATATGGAATTCGAACAAATTTATTGAGGCGAATCACAGATGGTAAATCCATTTGGCCGCCAGCAAAGTGCACCACATCACCGGACTCTTCAATCATGGTTGCTCTGTGATTGAGAACAAGGATCAAGGCGCGCCGTTCGGTTATGACACCCAGAGGTTCATAGGTGGCATTTAAAACAAGTGTGCGCG
Organism: Actinomycetota bacterium; assembly: GCA_009699165.1. GTDB lineage: Bacteria > Actinomycetota > Actinomycetes > Nanopelagicales > Nanopelagicaceae > Planktophila. The sequence goes on from WLOR01000031.1 coordinate 4,029, forward strand.
ACATAATCGCTCCCGATCTGGCGCATGGCCTGCGCCGATTGGCCTATCTTGCACCCCAACACGGCCCAACTTGGGTATTTCAAAGCAGTATTTAGGTAAAGATTTGGCTACAGTCATATCCCTATGAATAGTTCACTCAATACCTTCATCGAGTGGGTCAGCGGCACGCCACTTCGAATCCTGATAATCCTCGTGAGCGCTATTTTCGCGCAGAGTTTTGGAACTCGGGCAATTCAACGAGCAATGGATCGATTGGCTACGGCCGATTTAGTGCCCGGCCCGCGCAATATAGTCGCCCGCCAAAAAGAGCGTGCTCGAACCATCGGCGGCGTTTTGGCTGCAACGCTGAAAACAGTTGTATGGATTGTTGCAAGTGGCATGGTGCTTGGCGAGTTTGGTTTCAACTTAGGGCCGCTTATTGCATCGGCCGGAATCTTAGGTGTTGCACTTGGACTTGGTGCTCAAACTTTGGTGCGCGATATTTTGTCTGGAATCTTTATGCTGATTGAAGATCAGTACGGTGTCGGCGATAACGTAGATGTACTTGAAATTCAGGGAAGCGTTGAAAAAGTTGGGCTTCGAGTCACGACGGTTCGAGATAAAAGTGGAACGCTTTGGTATTTACGTAACGGTGAAATTCTAAAGGTTGGAAATCAATCTCAATCTGGTTGATTGACCATTGAGTTTGCAGCCATTTCTAAATAGCTCCACAACTGAGCACGCAGAGCTGAATCCATGTCGATGCCTCCAACAACAACATGCATGGCGTTAAGCCACGCGTCACGGGCTGCTGAATCGATATGAAAACCTGCATGGCGCATTCGTAACCGTGGGTGCCCTCGTAACTCTTGGTATGCACTTGGACCACCCCAGTACTGCTCTAGAAACAACTGCAGACGTTCGGCTGCACCTTTCATATCACTATCGGGATACATGGGGCGAAGAATTGGATCTGTTGCAACGTGGGCATAAAACTGCGAAACCAAATCTGCGAAAAACTTTTCCCCACCGACTTGTTCGTAAAAGCTACTCATGACTTAAGGCTAGCGCTCTCTTTTCCCTTTGCAATCTGCAGCACGAAATAGCTCGTGATTAAACAGAGGGCACCACTTATATAAAAAGCTGCTGCGTAGTCACCGAATTTAACGCGCACAACAGCGGCGCCAAGAGCTGCAATTGAGCCACCTATTTGGTGGGCGGCAAAGACCCATCCATAAATAACGGTTCCGCGATCAGGGCCTAAAACACTTCGGCATAACATCACAGTTGGTGGGACGGTTGCGACCCAATCGAGGCCATAAAAAATTATAAAGACCAAGGTCGATGGGTGCATTGTTGAAAAAAGAATCGAAGGCAGCAGGAATAAAGAAAGTCCGCGCAATCCGTAGTAAAAAAACAGTAATTTTCGTGGATCGTATTTATCCGTGAGCCAACCCGAAAATATCGTTCCTATTACATCGAAGACTCCTACGAGGGCTAACAAACTCGCAGCCAGGACTTGGCCCATTCCATGATCGTGAGCAGCCGGAATAAAATGTGTTCCGATCAATCCACTCGTGGATAATCCACAAACAAAAAATGAGCCAGTTAAATACCAGAAATCTTTATGTGAACTTGCCTCTTTTAAAGTAACGATTGCTAACTTCGCTGCATTCATCCCCGAATGCTTAGGGGGCTGCCAATCTTCTGGCGCACCGTATGGCAAGAGACCTACATCGGCAGGTTTTTCGCGCAAGAAAAAATAGATCATCGGAACCATAATCAGTGAAGCAGAGCCAATAGTTATTCCAATAGATTTCCACCCATGGAGCTCTGAAAGCCGAGTTAATCCAGGTAAAAAGATGAGTTGGCCAGTAGCTGCTGCAGCTGTTAAAGCACCCATAACTATTCCGCGTCGCTTGACGAACCAGCGATTAGCAACGGTGGCAGCAAATACAAGGGCCATCGAGCCTGTACCTATGCCGACAATTACTCCCCATGTTGCGACCAGCTGCCATGGTGCATGAATCTGTGTAGTTAAGAAAGCACCGGTACTTACCGTAGTCAGTGCCGCCATCACAACTTTTCTTACTGTGAAGCGCTCCATTAACGCTGCTGCAAATGGCGCAGTCAAACCAAAGAGTAAAACATTGACCGAGATTGCAAGTGAAATCTGCTCCCGGTTCCAACCAAATGCATCCTCCAAAGGAACGATCAAGACAGAAGGAGCAGATCTAAATCCTGCGGTAGCCACAAGAGTGAAGAATGTAACCGTTGCGGCAATCCACGCAGGATGAATCTTTGACTTAACTGACATTGCGTTGCAGCCTTATCGAGAAAATCCCCAAGAAGATGACTGGAATAGAGGCGAATAAACATAACCATCCATAGTTCAATGTCCCGATAATTACCCCGGCCAATGCACCGCCACCTGCGCCAGATAAGTTCATGACCAAATCACTGGCCCCCTGTGATGCTGGCCGCATTTCGAGTGAGACGGATTCGGATAAAAACGCAGAGCCTGCGATCAACGTGCACGACCAACCTAGGCCTAGCAAGAAGAGGCCAATGCCAAGCTGCACGGCATTGTCTGCGGCCGCAGTGCCAGCGATCAGAGTTGATGACAACAGGATAACCAAGCCAATTTGAATCACGCGTATGCGACCTAAGCGATCGCTAAGGGTTCCTACTAATGGTGAAAATGCATACATACCCAATACATGCACGCTTATAACAAAACCTATGACTCGCAGAGTTACGTCCACGTGTGCCATATGTATCGGCGTCATGACCATGACCGACACCATTGCAACGTGTCCAATTGCTATCGATGATATTGCAAATAGGGTTTTGGGGTTGGATCGAATATGTGCAAGTGCAGCTTTCGTTGATCCCTTTTTGTTAATGACATGTGCCTGTTTTTCTGCAGTCAGATATGGATCAGGACGAAGGAAAACTTGAATCACAATCGTTGCACACATCAACGTAGTTGCAGATACTAAATATGGACCGACCAATCGAGGAAGATTAAAAAACTCAGCTAAGTTTCCAGCTGGATCCATTAAATTTGGCCCGGCAACTGCACCAATAGTTGAACCCCAAACAACGAATGAGAGTTGCTTTGCACGGCTTTCCTGCGTCGCTAAATCAATTGCAGCAAAACGTGCTTGATAGCCCGCGGCCGAGGCGGCACCGACGAGAAATGTTCCAATGAGCATCAAGAAAATATTGCGATGGGCGCCGCCAAGGATTGCAAAGGCCGATCCAATTACTCCAGAGATATAGCCAACCGATAATGCCAATCGACGACCACCGCGTGCGGTTAAGCGCGCAAGCGGCAGTGCCAATGCTGCAGCACCAAGCACTGCACTAGTTTGGGCAAGGCCCGCCAACGTTTCAGAGTCAGTAATCGATGACACTAAGAGAGATCCAGCGGCTACCGTGCCGGCAACCCCAACACCATTGAGAACCTGCGCACTTGCAAGAGTGCGAACAACTCGATGTTGCAGCTGGGTATTTGGCATTAGTTAATTAAACGCACCCACGCAGCGGTATCAGTAGGCAATGTGTGACCATGGATTGGTCCACTCGCAACTAATACCTGGGAGTTAGATGGCAGTTCAATGGCTGCACCAAAGTTGATGTAGCAGGCAAAATCACCGGGACGTTCGAAGGCGACGACATCTGCGCCAGCTTCAATCCACTCCATATCTCCATCGCCTAAACCCTCTTCGGTTTTACGAATCGCTAAAGCTTCGCGATACATAGATAAGGTCGAGCCTTCGATGCCATCTTGTGAATCCACAGAGAACTTGCCCCACCATGATGATTGAGGAAGCCACGCTTTATCAGGCGTCAGGGCATCATCGCTAGAAAAACCAAATGCGCCTTCGGGCTTGCTCGACCATGGAAGTGGAACACGACAGCCATCACGACCGCGATCGGTGTAGCCACTCATCTTCCACCGTGGATCAGTAAGGCGAGATTCTGGAATATCTCGAACCTCAGGCACTGCTAACTCTTCACCTTGATACATATAAGCGCCACCAGGAAGTGCCAACATCATGAGTGCAGCGCTGCGAGCGCGCAGGGTTCCACGTTCGATGTTGAACTTAGCAGGATCACCTTGACGAGATAATGTTGTATCGCCGTGGTTAGTTAATCCCAAATCCAAACGGTCAACCGAACGAACGACATCGTGGTTGTTAAATACCCATGACGTTGGTGCGCCGACCTCTGAAAGTGCATCGATGGAGTGGTCAATCTTTTTCTTAATCTCAGCTGGCTTCCAATGTGTTGTGAGCATCTCAAAGTTAAATGAGTTCTGCAGTTCATCGGCTCTTACATATCGTGCGATGCGAGATGCTGGACTGACCCAAGCTTCGGCAACAGCCATTCGATCTCCTGGATATGAGTCAAAGATTTTGCGCCATGAGCGATAGATATCATGAACACCTTCTTGATCCCAGAATGGCTTGTGCTCTGTACCGAGCATTTCGGCCGCTGGATCTTTCTTAATATCTGGCAGCCCTGCCTCTTTAAACATTCCATGTGCGACATCGATGCGGAAACCATCAACGCCTCGATCTAGCCAAAACTTCAACACATCCTCTAAATGTGAAACGACCTCTGGATTTTCCCAGTTTAAATCAGGCTGCTCGACTGCAAAAATATGCAGATACCACTGACCTAACTTTCCATCAGCTTCGGTTATACGCTGCCATGCTGGTCCACCAAAGACGGCCTCCCAGTTGTTCGGAGGCAAGTCGCCATTAGGTCCTTTTCCGTCGCGGAAGATATAGCGGTTTCGCTCGGGCGAACCTGGTGCAGCTTTTAACGCTGCTTGAAACCATTTGTGATCACTTGATGTGTGATTCGGGACGATATCGACGATGAATTTAATTCCAAACTCATGTGTCTCTTTAATTAATTGTTCGGCCTCTGCCAAAGTTCCGTAATCAGGTTCGATATCCATGTAATCGGCGACGTCATAGCCGTGATCATGTTGTGGAGATGGATACCAAGGCGTTATCCAGATTGCATCGATGCCAAGTTTCTTCAAGTACGGCAAGCGCGAGCGAATACCCTCGACATCACCTATGCCATCACCATTGGAGTCAGCAAATGAGCGAATATAAATCTGATACGTGACCGCATCTCTCCACCAAGGGCGCTGTGCGCGTGATGCTAACTGTGACATGTTTACTCCGTCTCTAGATATTTACTCAAGAACTCGCGTTCAGTTTCATTTACTGGTCTGGACTTCTTTGTCTCTAATGAAACCGTGACTTGTACTGTCTTGACTCGTGCCAGGGCTTCACCGTTATAGGAAATCTCATAGACCATCGTAAATGAAGAAGTTCCAATAGATTCGACCCACAGCGTGACATCAACAAAGATATTGCCGTCATAAATTGGCGCTTTAAAATCGACCTCGGCGCGAGCAACCACCATTTCCAACATGCTAGACCATGCAAAACGAGCTTCTTGTGCATACGTCAAGTATTTAGCGTTGTTGACATGGCCTAGTGCATCTAGATCATCCCAACGCACATACTGCTTGTTTTCGAACTTCATTTACCGTGTCAGTTTTCTATATGTGACGCGATGAGGACGGGCTGCATCTGCACCAAGGCGTTGGATTTTATTCTCTTCGTAGGATTCAAAGTTTCCTTCAAACCAGAACCACTTTGAATCACCTTCGTAAGCCAAAATATGTGTTGCCACACGATCTAGGAACCAACGATCGTGAGAGATAACAACTGCGCAACCTGGAAACTCAAGAAGCGCATTTTCAAGTGAGCCAAGCGTTTCAACATCTAAATCATTTGTTGGCTCATCGAGCAAGAGCAAGTTGCCGCCTTGCTTGAGGGTCAGTGCGAGGTTGAGACGGTTGCGCTCTCCACCCGACAAAATCCCGGCAGGCTTTTGTTGATCTGGGCCCTTAAAGCCAAAGCACGATACATATGCCCGAGATGGCATTTCAACCATTCCGACCTTAATGAAATCCAGGCCATCTGAGACAACTTCCCACAAAGACTTTTTGGGATCTATTCCGCCACGTGACTGATCGACGTAAGAAATCTTTACTGTCTCGCCGATTTTTACATTTCCAGAGTCTGGTGTCTCTAAACCTAAAATGGTTTTAAAGAGCGTTGTCTTACCAGCTCCATTAGGGCCAATGACGCCGACGATTCCGTTGCGGGGCAATGTAAATGAGAGATCATCGATAAGTACGCGATCGCCGAAGCCTTTAGTCAAGTTATTAACTTCGATGACTACATTGCCAAGACGTGGTCCAGGTGGAATCTGGATCTCCTCAAAGTCAAGCTTGCGCATCTTGTCAGCTTCTGCCGCCATCTCTTCATAGCGAGCCAAGCGCGCCTTGGATTTAACTTGGCGGCCCTTTGCATTCTGTCGAACCCACTCGAGCTCTTCAGTTAAACGCTTTGCTCGCTTTGCATCTTTTTGGCCTTCAATTTTTAGACGCGCAGATTTTGTCTCTAGATATGTCGTGTAATTACCCTCATATGGATATGCGCGACCTCTATCGAGTTCGAGAATCCATTGAGCAACATTGTCCAAGAAATATCTATCGTGAGTAATCGCAACAACCGCGCCGTGATACTTATTTAAATGCTGCTCGAGCCATAAAACAGATTCAGCGTCTAAGTGGTTTGTAGGCTCATCGAGTAGTAAAAGATCAGGTGCTTGTAATAATAGTTTGCATAAAGCAACTCGGCGCTTTTCTCCGCCAGATAAGACTGAAACATCAGCATCAGGTGGTGGGCAACGGAGTGCATCCATAGCTTGTTCCAGTTGAGAATCTAGCTCCCAAGCATTTCGGTGATCTAATTTTTCTTGCAAGTCACCCATTTCGGCCAACAACTTGTCATAATCAGCATCTGGGTTTCCAAGTTCGTCGCTGATTGCATTAAAGCGATCCAGCATTGCGACAGTTTCGGCTACGCCCTCTTTGACGTTATCAATAACATTCTTGCTCTCATTAAGAACTGGTTCCTGCATCAAAATACCCACGGTATATCCAGGGGTCAGATAGGCCTCACCATTGGAGGGTTGTTGCAATCCCGCCATAATCTGCAAGACCGTGGACTTACCGGCTCCGTTCGGGCCGACCACGCCGATCTTGGCGCCGGGATAAAACATGATGGTGACGTCATCGAGGATAACTTTGTCACCGTGCGCTTTTCGCGCCTTTTTCATCGTATAAATGAACTCAGCCATGGGATGAAACCTTATCGCTATGTTTCGGTAGACTCAGCATCCTCGACCCTACAGGCGCCTGTAGCTCAGTCGGATAGAGCACCCGCCTTCTAAGCGGGTTGTCGCAGGTTCGATTCCTGCCAGGCGCACATGGCTAATGAACAACCGAACCTGATCTGGATCGACTGCGAGATGACTGGGCTCTGCCTTGATAAGGATGTCCTAGTCGAAATCGCGGTCCTCGTTACCGATTCAGAGCTCAATGTGATTGGCGATGGTGTCGATGTCGTTATCCGAGCCAGCGCTGAGGATCTTGCCGGCATGAACGAGTTTGTGACAGCGATGCACACGACATCGGGATTAATCACGCAGATTCCAAATGGCATATCCGTGGTTGAGGCCGAATTAAAAGTCATCGCATATCTGCTCGAATGTGGACTGCAGCCCGGCAAATCTCCTTTGGCTGGAAACTCTGTCGGAGTAGATCGCACATTTATTGCACGCGATATGCCAGCGCTCAATGATTTCCTGCACTATCGAACAGTCGATGTTTCATCTATCAAGGAGTTGGCTCGTCGCTGGTATCCCAAGGCCTACTTCGCAGCCCCTGCCAAAACCGGCAACCACCGCGCCCTTGGCGACATCAAAGATTCAATTGCAGAGCTGGCCTATTACCGCAGCGCCGTTTTCGTTTCGCCAATCTCATAGAGAAGGTAAGATAAGCCACTCATGGTGGACGTAGCTCAGCTGGTAGAGCACCCGGTTGTGGTCCGGGATGTCGCGGGTTCGAGCCCCGTCGTTCACCCCAGTATTTTCTTACAAGTAAAACTATTTACTCAGCACGACCTAACAGGAAGCCGACAGCAATGATCTTTGATGTCATTATCGAAATCCCAGCAGGAAGCCGTAACAAGTACGAAGTCGACCACATCACCGGTGAGATTCGCTTAGATCGAATGTTGTTTACTTCAACGCGTTATCCATATGACTATGGATTTGTTAAGAACACACTCTCACTTGATGGTGATCCACTTGATGCATTGGTGATGTTAGATGAGCCAACTTTTCCTGGATGTGTTGTTTCTTGCCGTGCAATCGGAATGTTTAACATGACTGACGAAGCTGGCGGAGATGACAAACTTCTCTGTGTTGCAGCTGGCGATATTCGTAAATCATCTTTTCAAGATTTAGAGGATGTTCCTGAGTTTGAACTCTCTGAAATCCAACACTTTTTCGAAGTTTATAAAGCGTTAGAGCCAGGCAAAAGCGTGACCGGTGGAAACTGGGTTAATCACAGTGAGGCCCAGTTAGAGATTGAACGTTCTCGCGAGCGTTTTAAAGGATCACATTAAATAAATTAATAATCGATTGTAGGGAGAGCTACATGATTAACACCGGTGATACAGCATGGGTGCTTGCAAGTGGTGCACTCGTTCTCTTTATGACGCCAGGTTTGGCGATTTTTTACGGCGGAATGGTTCGAGCAAAAAGTGCACTTAATATGATGATGATGTCTTTTGCTGCTATCGGGGTCACGACAATCATCTGGGTGCTTTACGGTTATTCGCTCGCCTTCGGAACATCCCATGGAGGACTCATTGGTAGTTTTGAGCATGTGGGTCTTGCTAAGACTCTAAACACCGTGGTCGGTCCACATGGCCATCACATTCCAACACTCTCTTTTGCCATGTTTGAACTCACTTTCGCCGTGATTACCGTTGCACTACTTTCTGGTGCGATTGCTGATCGCGCTAAGTATGGATCATGGGTTTTATTCATTGCCATCTGGATTACGGTGGTCTATATCCCCGTTGCTCATTGGGCTTTCGCATCTCAAAATGGCAATGGTGGCTGGATCGTCGACAAGTTGGGTGCACTCGATTTTGCAGGTGGAACCGTTGTAGAGATTAATTCTGGAGCTGCCGCGTTGGCGCTGGCATTGGTTTTAGGTAAGCGAGATGGTTTTAAACGCGATCCCATGCGACCACATAACATGCCGCTTGTTCTATTGGGTGCTGGAATGCTCTGGTTTGGTTGGTTTGGTTTTAATGCAGGCAGCGCACTATCTGCAGGTTCACTTGCGGCAACGGCAATGATCAATACTCAGATTGCATCAGCTGCGGCATCGATGTCATGGGTTCTTTTTGAAAAATACCGCGACGGAAAAGCAACGACGCTTGGTGTTGCATCAGGTGCTGTAGCAGGCGCTGTAGTAATCACGCCTGCCTGCGGTTTCATTAATCCAATGGCTGCCCTAATCTTGGGACTAATTGCTGGCATGGCTGGATCGTATGCAGTCTCTAGAAAATATAAATTTGGTTATGACGACTCACTCGATGTAGTTGGTGTCCATGGAGTATCTGGCATCATCGGAATGCTCGGCATTGGTTTGTTTGCAACGGTAACCGTTAATGCTGCTGGTAAAGATGGCTTGTTTTCAGGCGGTGGCACTGAGCTCCTTGTGCGCCAATTGATTGCCATCATCGTCGTTGCGCTCTTCTCATTCTGCGCAACATGGTTGATTGCAAAGGCAATTAGCTTAAGTATCGGTTTTAGAACTCTGCATGATGATGAAATCACTGGTTTGGATACTATTTATCACGCAGAATCTGCATATGACATCACCGGCAATTCAAACCGGTACTAACGAGAGGTGCTAGAGATGAAACTCATTACTGCAATCGTTAAGCCTGGAAAGGTCGATGAGATAAAAAAAGCATTACAGGCCGCAGGTATTCACGGAATGACAGTCTCTGAGACACGCGGATTTGGCCGACAAAAAGGACATACTGAAATCTATCGCGGCGCTGAATACACCGTTGACTTCATTCCCAAAGTTCGCATCGAAGTACTGGTTGATGATGTTGATAGTTCAGAGATACTTAACCTCATAGTTGATACTGCAAATAGCGG